>CAVBNJ010000269.1:0-4276 GCA_963596755.1 bacterium | reverse complement strand
CTGTACAGTGTACGTTACATCAGCATCCTCCAGAAGGCTGATGGCTGCGTTTACATCGGTCACATTAACCGTATAACTGTCTCCGCCCTGCTCCTGTACAACGACAGAACCGGTCGGCACTTCTTTGTTCTGGACAATCTGCGCGGATGTCACTTTGCCGTCCTTTACGGCGGTTTCAAATTTCTGCTGACTTGGGCTGCTGCCTGCGCTTATTTTGCCGGTGATGTAGAACATGGCAAGCACGATGATCACCATAAACGCCGCGTAGAGTCCAAATCCACTGCGCTGTCTGTTCATATTTTCTTTTTACTCCTCGT
This sequence comes from bacterium, assembly GCA_963596755.1. GTDB lineage: Bacteria > Bacillota > Clostridia > Lachnospirales > Lachnospiraceae > Fusicatenibacter. Next base: position 3,959 of record CAVBNJ010000269.1, on the reverse strand, counting down.
CTTCGTGAAACTCCACTACTCCGATGTATGGAAGATTCCGATATTTCTGTGCGTAATCCAGACCGTAGCCTACCACGAACTCGTCCGGGATATTAAAGCAGGTGTAATCTACTTTGACGTCGCGTACTCTGCGCTCCGGTTTGTCGAGCAGTGTGCAGAGATGTACGGACTTCGGATTTCTCTTTTTCAGGATGTCGATCAGATAGTAGAGGGTTCTTCCGGAATCGATGATATCCTCCACGATCAGAACGTCTTTGCCTTCCAGCGGCTGATCCAGGTCTTTTACGATGCGGACAACACCGCTGGACTTGGTGTCATCGCCGTAGCTGGATACCGACATAAAGTCAAGGCTGACCGGCACGGTGATGCGTTTTGCCAGCTCGCACATAAAGAATACGCCGCCCTTTAAGACACAGATCAGGTGCACTTCTTTTCCTGCGTAATCGCGGTTGATCTGATCTGCTACTTCTTTAATTCGTCTGTCTACTTCTTCTTCGCTTAATAATACTCTGATTGTCTCTTTCATCTGTTTTCCTCCTTACCAACGCCAATCTGTATCTGCAGAACTGCTTTCGTGTCTTCCCGGACACGGCCGCTTTCTCCTCTGCGATACCCCACGACCCACCAGATCTCCGGCCCGTCGGCAAGAAGCAGAATGGAATCCCGCTCCTCTCTGGGTATTTTGGCATCAATCATGTAATCTTTTAGTTTCTTTTTCCCGCCTTCGGCGGTTACTCTCAGATAATCTCCGCTTCTTCTCGTGCGGAGGACAAGACCGTCTTTTATTTTATCACAGTCAAAGCATTTCGTATACTTTTTTTCTTCAATTCTTTCGGGAAAAACGGCTGTTTTTTTCACGATCGTGAGGTGATATCCCGCAAAGTCAAGGCTTTTCTCCTCTCCGCCGGATACCGATACCGGAATCGGGACCGCCTCTGATGTCTCTGATTCTTTCTCAGCCTGCTCTTTTTTCCGGCTCTCCTCCTGCTTTTCCAGCCGGAGTGTCTCATACCCGCGCACCGCGGTGATTCCGTACGGCAGGCAGACCCGCTTTCCGACCTGTTTCGAGAGAAGCTCACGCGCGGATTCCAGATGCTCCCGGGTGAGATCCTTTCGTTTTCCCGCCAGGCGCTCCAGACTCTCCCGGATCACGTATCGCTGCAGAAGCGGGGGCTCACTGTTCACTGCATCGCTTAAAACAACCGCATTCCCCTCGATCGATGCATACCGTTCCATCAGGCGCTCCGTCTGCTGTTCCAGATATTCCTCTGTTTCCAGCAGATCAAACGAGGCCTGCGCCATATGGGCAGCGGCACGCGGATTCACTTCTTCTGTCAGATACGGCAGTACATGGTGGCGGATTCCGTTCCGCGTGTAAGCATCCTCCCCGTTAGTGCTGTCTTCGCACCAGGAAAACTGCCGTTCTCTAAGCTCCCGGCGGATCTCTTCCCGTCCGACGCAGAGAAGCGGGCGGATGATATTTCCGCGCACCGGACGCAGTGCGGCAAGACCGGTAAGTGACGTTCCCCGCGCCAGATGATGCAGCATCGTCTCCGCCACATCATCCTGGTGATGGGCGAGCGCCAGTTTCGTCGCATGATGCTCCTTCGCACACGATGCAAAAACCTCCTGCCGTGCTTTCCGTCCCGCTTCTTCCGTCGAGAGATGCTCCTTTCTTGCGATCTCCTCGACCGGGCAGGAATAGAGATGAAATGGAATACCATACTCCCGGCACAAGTTTTCCGCAAACGCGGCATCCCGCTCTGCCTCCGCACCGCGCAGGTTATGATTCACATGGACAGCCATCAGGGAAAATTCGAGCGGGCCCGCAAGTTCCCGCAGCATATGAAACAGACAGACCGAATCCGCACCGCCCGAAAGGCCGAGCAGCACGCGGTCCCCCGGGTCCGTCATATGATACTGTTCCATAAAAGCTTTTACTTTCTTCTGCATTTGTACTCCTATTTTTTCCAGATTCTGGCGACCAGAACCGTCATATCATCCCGAGCGCGGCAGCCGTTCAGACGCAGCACGCGCTCCAGAAGCTCCCGGGCAAATTCCCGCGGTTCGCTCATTTTCACCTCAAGAAGGAGCTGTTTCATCTGCTCCGTCTTCTCCCCCGGAAGCGCATCCAGCACGCCGTCCGTCATCATCACAAGATAGTCGCCGTCGTACATCTTTTTCGTCGTCGTGTCAAAGTCCGTCTGCTGGACAAGGCCGGCCGCAAGGCTCGTCGACTCCACCACCTCGACCCAGGTGTCCCTTCGAAGGAACGTCGGCGATGCACCGCCCTTTAAAAAGCTGCAGACACCGGTATACAAGTTAATCGACGCCACATCGAACGTCGAAAACATCCCCTCATTCTGCTGAAGCAGCAGCATAGAATTGATCATCCGCGCCGCCATTTCCCGCGGGAAACCGGCGCGCAGGAACTGCTCGAACAGTTCCACGACCGTCTCGCTCTCCTTGTTTGCCTCGATCCCGGAGCCCATGCCGTCCGACAGGCAGAGCACAAACGATCCGTTCTCACAGAGCACACTGTAGTTATCTCCGGAGATGCTCTCCTGCTCCTTGGTGATGCGTCCCACACCGTAGAGCACCTGAAATTTCACGTCCTCCTGAAAGAGAACGGTCTGATACTCTCCATTCAAAGTCTGCGCTCCGTCACGCACCGCAACCATCGGGATTCCGCAGAGCCGCCCGATCAGCTCGGCCGTCTGGCGCAGTGTGATCTTACAGCGGCGGCCTGCTTTGACGGTCATATAGATCTGCAGATGCTCTTTTGGCCGCTCCTGAAGCCAGATTTTCTGGACGGAGGCACCGTTTTTCTTCATCTGGCGGCAGATTTTTTCCGAGAGCTCGTCCGGCAGACTGTTCAGGCTGTACAGATCGCTCGCCGCACGGTCCATGATGCCGGCGACCTCATTTAACTGTTCCGCGACCACACGGCGGCTCTCCGCCACGCGGCCCGACCAGAGCGCCGTCTGGCGTTCCTGCTGATAGCGGTTCCAGAACAGTTCCAGAAAACGTGATCCGTTCAGGCACGTACCGTTCCATTCCCCTTTCGCACGGATGATCTCGTCCTCGTCTCCGTCCGCGATCGTCTGCAGAAGCTCCTGGCACCGTTCGCGCGTCAGATTGCCGTACTGCTCCCAGCACCACGATGCTTTCGCACAGCGGCTGCAGACTTCCTGCTGCTCTTTTGCCAGAATCTTGTCCACCTGGCCGCTATGCGGCATCACGCTCCGTACCGGCATCTGGTAAAAACTCTCCGCCAGAACACGGAACGAATCGGCGTAGTGCTCCATCTGCAGTTTCTGCGGGTGATTGTCGTAGACGGCGGCTTCCCGTCGGCTTCTTCTGGCTTCCAAAAAAATTTTTGCCATGTCCCCTGCTGACAGCAATGCGCCGATCAGGAACATGGCAATGATCCACTCCGGCATGTTTCGCTCCTCCTTTCTTTGTTCTGGACTTCAAAGGGATTTGCGAAATCATGCCCTTTCTTTATCTGTTTGTGTTTATTTCGACTGGGATTCCTTGAACAGAATCTCGTTATCTTTTACCATGCCAAGCTTTTCTCTTGCAGTTTTCTCTATGTACTCATCGGTCTGCATATATTCTTTCAAGGCGGTAATTTCATCGGTACGCTGCTTCTCTTCCTCGATCTGGCTGTCCAGACTGGAAATCCGGGACGCATTTGTGTTGACCTTCTGCTGAAGACTGATTCTCTTTACGGTGAGCATCGCAACCAGACAGCACAGCACAACGGTAATGGAGAGCTCTGTTGTGCGGCTCTTTTTACCGGCTTTTTTCTTGCGGACAGGAGTCGTCTCTTCCCTTTTTTTCATTCTTTTTCTTTACCCTTACTTTCTATTTCCACACGGTCTGTTTTATCCGCAGATCCGTTTTTTCTGTTTTTTTACATGTACGATTACATCTTACCGTTCCTGCCTCGAAAT
>CAVBNJ010000268.1:0-4295 GCA_963596755.1 bacterium | reverse complement strand
GTTACAACAAGGGCGCGGATGCCATTCAGGCGCTGAAAAACGGAAAAATCGACTGCGTAGTCATCGATTCCCTGCCGGCAGAAAAATTTGTTGCTGCAAACGATGACCTGAAAATTGTAGAAGGCATCTTTGACACCGAAGAATATGCAATGTGCTTCAAAAAAGGAAATGAGTTAAGAGACGAGTTCAACACTGCATTAGCAGAGCTGAAAGAGGACGGAACCCTCGACGAGATCATGAGCAACTATATCGGCGACGAAGCAGGCGAGCATCCGTACGAGTCTCCGGCAGACGTAGATCGTTCCAAAGGAACCCTGACCATGGCAACGAATGCAGAGTTCGAGCCGTGGGAGTACAAAGAAGGAAATGACATCATCGGTATTGATGCAGATATTTCTCAGGCTATCTGCGACAAGCTTGGATATGAACTGAAAATCGAAGATATGTCCTTCGAAACCATCCTTGCTTCCGTAAACAGCGGAAAAGCAGATTTCGGCGCAGCTGGAATGACCGTTACCCCGGAGCGTGAGGAGAGCGTTGATTTCACCGACACTTACGCAAACGCAACACAGGTTGTCATCGTCAGAAAGTAATAATATAAGATGGAAAGAGAGCGGCTGTCCGCCAGGCAAAACGGTGCAGCCGCTCTTTTTGCAGGAAATGAAACCACAAAGGAGAGATGTATTTTATGGAAAATTTACAGCATCAGTTTAACCGCTACTTTGTAGACAACGGTGCTACAGAGTGGTGGCTGACCGGTCTGAAAACGACGCTTCTTGTCACAATGCTTGCACTGTGCATCGGCGTTGTCCTCGGACTTCTCATCGCGCTGATCCGCTCCACCCACGAGCAGACCGGAAAATTAAAACTTCTGAATATTGTTGCACGCGTCTATCTGACGATTATCCGCGGAACACCGTCCATGATTCAGATTTTGTTTTTCTATTCCGTTATTTTTGCAACCGTAAACCTGAACAATATCGTGATCGGCGGAATTGCCTTTGGTATCAACTCCGGCGCATACGTTGCCGAGATTTTCCGTTCCGGTATCATGTCCGTGGATAAAGGCCAGACGGAGGCGGGACGAAGCCTCGGCTTAAATTCCGCACAGACCATGCGCCTGATCATCATACCGCAGGCATTCAAAAATGTCCTCCCGGCGCTGATCAACGAGATGATCGTGCTGTTAAAAGAGACTGCCATCATCGGCTACATCGGAACGATCGATATCACGAAAGCCGCAACGCTGGTACAGAGCCGTACGTACGACGCTCTCGTCCCGCTTCTCTCCGCAGCGATCTTTTATCTGATTCTTGTTATGATTCTGACCTATTTCATGGGCAAACTGGAAAGGAGACTGCGTAAGAGTGACCACTAACGAAAAAGTATTAATCAAAGTTGAAAATCTGCAGAAGAGCTTCGAGGATAACAAAGTTCTGGACGGCATCAATACCGAGATCCGACAGGGAGAGGTTGTCGCCGTCATCGGTCCTTCCGGTTCCGGAAAATCGACCTTTCTGCGTTCCTTAAACCGCCTGGAAATCCCGACCGGAGGAAAAATCTATTTCGAGGGCGTGGATATCACAGCGCCGGAAACAGACATCGACCATGTGCGCCAGAAGATCGGCATGGTGTTCCAGCAGTTCAATCTGTTTCCGCACAAAACCGTTAAGGAAAACATCATGCTCGCTCCGGTCACGTTAAAACTGATGACACCGGAAGAGGCAGAGAAAAAAGCGATGGAACTTCTGAACCGTGTCGGCCTGCCGGACAAAGCAGACGCCTACCCGGGAAGCCTTTCCGGCGGACAGAAACAGCGAATTGCCATCGCGCGTGCCCTTGCCATGAATCCGGATGTCATGCTGTTTGACGAGCCGACCTCCGCACTCGACCCGGAGATGGTAGGAGAGGTTCTGGAAATCATGAAAGAGCTTGCCGAGTCCGGCATGACCATGGTTGTTGTCACACACGAGATGGGCTTTGCAAGAGAGGTGGCAACCCGCGTTGTCTTTATCAACGAGGGAAACATTCAGGAGGAGAATACGCCGCAGGAGTTCTTCGCAAATCCGCAGCATCCGCGCCTCCGGGAATTTTTATCCAAAGTATTATAAATCCGTATGGCATAAGAAAAACCGATGTTCTGTGAAAATGAATCACACAGAACATCGGTTTTTTATATTTTCGTCAAGTTTTTAAAAGAAAGAACTTATTTCGAAATCGGCCGTGTAGCTTCTTTCAGCCACTCTTTCTCATCACCCTCCAGATATGGAGAAATCTTCTCATACACATCTTTGTGGTAATTGTTCAGCAGCTCGACATCTTTCTCTGTCATGTACTGCGTATCGATACCATCGAGGTCGATCGGAACCATGGTAACGAACTCAAAGTGCATGAACTGGCCGTAGCTGTTCTTCTCAGCTTTGCGGCAGAGCATCAGGTTCTCGGTACGGATACCGTGGCTTCCCTCAATGTAGATACCTGGCTCGTCGGAGGTCAGCATGCCTTCCTCGAGAACGGCATTTTCCATCCGCTCCGGAACCATTTTCCAGCGGAAACCGTTTGGACGCTCATGTACGTTCAGGAGATATCCAACGCCGTGGCCGGTTCCGTGATTGAAGTCAAGACCTCTCTCCCAGAATGCCTGTCTTGCAAGGTAATCAAGATTGATGCCGATGCAGCCGTGCAGGAATTTTGCATTTCCAAGACGCAGGGTGCCCATCGCGGTGATGGTGAAATGCTCTTTTTCTTCCTCGGTGAGCGGTCCGACAACGATCGTTCTTGTGATATCGGTCGTTCCTTCATAATACTGTCCGCCGGAGTCTACCAGATACATGCCTTTCGGCTGCAGAACGGAGAAGTCCTCCTTTGTCGCCTGATAGTGGCACATAGCAGCGTTCGGGCCGTAAGCGGAGATCGTTCCGAAGCTCGGCTCAAGATAGCCTTCCTGCTCTTTCCGGAAGGATTCCAGCTTCTCTGCAACGGAAACTTCGTCCATCGGGATTTTGCCGATATTTTTCTTTAACCAGTATACGAAACGGGTCACAGCAACGCCGTCTTTGATGTGGGCTTTGCGGATGTTTTCCATTTCAACCGGTGTTTTGACTGCTTTTAAAGAAGAAGCCGGGTTCATCACATTGACAATCGTGTTTTCACCCATGACGCTTTGGCAGATCGTATAGTTGACTTTGGCTTTCTCCAGAAGAATCGTTTTTCCGGTGATGCCGGCAACGAAATCGTAGACAGCGTCATACGGATGAAGCTGGATGCCGAGCTCAGCAAGATACTGTTTTACTTCGTCATTTAAGGTTGCTTCCTGAATAAACAGATGACCTTCGGTTTCGGTCAGAACGAGATAGGAGAGAACAACCGGGTTGCACGGAATGTCATTTCCGCGGATGTTCAGCATCCATGCGATATCATCGAGCGCGGTCAGGATATGAACTTCGGCGCCGTTCTCTTTCATTTTTTCCCGTACCTTTGCAAGACGGTCAGCAGCAGATTCGCCGGTGTATTTGGAATCGAGAATCCATACCGGTTCTGCGGAAAGTGCCGGACGGTCGGACCAGATTTCTCCGATCAGATCGCTTCGGTAGGAGAGAAAACGCTCCGGAAGTGTTTTTTCCAGTGTCTCACCGAGCATTTCGTTGACAACGCGGCCGTCAAAGCCGATGGTCATGCCTTCTTTTGTATTGGCCTGCAGGTATTCCTCTACAGTCGGAACACCTTCCTGGCCCATTTTCATTAAAGTTACGCCGGTTCCGGCAAGCTCTTTGGCTGCCTGTACAAAGTAACGGCCGTCGGTCCAGAGACACGCCTCATCCTGTGTGATGACAGCGGTTCCCGCAGAACCGGTGAAGCCTGTAATATACGTTCTGGCTTTAAAATAAGTACCTACATATTCGGATTCATGATAGTCGGCGGTCGGAACGAGATAAGCATCCACGCCGTATGCTCTCATTTTCTCACGGAGAGCAGCTAATCTTTCTGGAATCATAGTGTTTATCCTCATCTTTCTACTGACAAATACCAGATCGAAATCCGGCGGAAGTGTCAGCATTTTTATTTTAGCACAATTTTAAAATCTGTCAAAGATGTGATTGAGAATTTGTCTCACTGTTTGTGAAATTTCCGGAAACATTTTCGCATTTGGAGATTTTTCCTATTTTTCAAGAGCTTTTTTGTACCATTTTTGGTGAAAAAGCAGTAAGATAAGAACAACGAGAAATGCACGGCCGTGCTGTGCAGAAAAACGCAGAAACTATACAGAAAGGGGGACATACTGTAATGCATACAAT
>CAVBNJ010000267.1:0-4298 GCA_963596755.1 bacterium | reverse complement strand
CTTCTTAATTATTGTGTCTATTTTCTGATTTTTATATTGTTTTCTGATATTTTAAAACAACTTTAGACTTCAAAAAAAGAACTGCACGACAGAATTTTTCTCCTGTCGTACAGCCCTTTTCAAAATATTTATCCTCTATAATAATTGATCAGGCATCCCTTGCGGATGATTTCTCTCTCATCATCGGTCAGTGCGCCTAACGTCATCTCGAACGGAACGAGTGCACCGTCTTTTACAACGAACGCTTTGATCACATCGGCCTTCTCTTCCACTGCCTTGCGGATCTCCGGTACGAAGATATAATCTCCGTTCGTAAACGGCAGATCTCCCGCCGGGATCAGGAATGGAAGCATGCCCCAGTTGATCAGGTTGGAACGATAACGCTTCGTTGCATACTCATTGGCAATGTTTGCCCAGCCGCCTAATACCTTCTGGCAGGAAGCAGCCTGCTCACGCGCAGAGCCGTCGCCCGGTTTTACGGCGAAGATGGTCGATCCGACGCCGACATTCGTCTTGTCGATATCCGGGTACTGGGTATGGATTGCTTTGAAGACCGGTTTCAGTTCCGGAAGTGCCTCTGCCGGGCAGTTTCCTTCCTGGATGGCTTTCTCTGCAACCTGTACCTCTTTCGCACGTCCCACGTAAGCCGGATCTTTTCTGGACAGGGTAAACTCTGCCAGTCCGAGCGGGTTGGAACGGAAGGAAGAAGTCTCGCCGGACGGAATCAGCTCGTCGGTCGTCGTAACCGGATCGTGGATCTCGGAGACAACTTTGAGAATCAGGTTCTCGGCAAGCTGCGGCATAGCCGGCCAGTCTTTGATGTTCGGTCCGAACTGGATTTCTACCGATGGATCTGCCACACCCTTGCTGTCGAAGACACGGTTCTCGTAAATCTTCTTGTCGAAGTGGTATGCCGGTTTCGTGTATGTTCCGGTGAACTCGTCTGCTGCGGTCAGGAATCCCTTGTTTGCTGCAGTTGCTGCGATGGAACGCGCATCCATCAGGGCAACGGAAGAAATCTGGCCGTTCTGGATCTTGGAGCCCTCGCGGTTCGGGAAGTTTCTGGTGGAGTGACGGATCGAGAATGCATTGTTTGCCGGGGTATCGCCTGCGCCGAAGCACGGTCCGCAGAATGCGGTTTTTACGATCGCACCGGTTTCCAGCAGGTCTGCCAGTTTTCCGTTTCTTGCCAGCTCCATGTAGATCGGGGTACTTGCCGGGTAAACGCTTAAGGTGAAGGCATCGTCGCCGATGCTGTGGCCTTTCAGGATATCGGCTGCATCGCAGATGTTTTCAAATCCGCCGCCGGCGCATCCTGCGATGATTCCCTGGTCTACCAGGAGTTTTCCGTCGTGTACTTTATTTTTCAGAGTGAACGGCACTTTTCCGTCCAGGCTGATGGCTGCTTTCTTTTCAACATCCTCCAGGATATCGTCGAGGTTTGCTTTCAGATCTTCGATCGTGTAAACGTTGCTCGGATGGAACGGCATTGCGATCATTGGTTTGATCTTATCAAGTTCTACTTTTACAACGCCGTCATAGTAAGCAACTGCGCCAGGATTCAGCTCTTTATAATCTGCGCTTCTGCCGTGGATCTGATAGAACTCACTGATCTTCTCATCGGTTCTCCAGATGGAGGACAGACATGTCGTCTCGGTGGTCATAACGTCCACGCCGATTCGGTAATCTGCGCTTAAGGAAGCTACGCCAGGTCCTACGAACTCCATGACTTTGTTCTTTACGTAACCGTTTGCAAAGACAGCGCCGATGATGGCAAGTGCAATATCCTGCGGTCCTACGCCCGGCTGCGGTGCACCTGTCATGTAGATGGCGATGACACCCGGCATGGCGATATCATACGTTTTGGAGAGAAGCTGTTTTACCAGCTCCGGTCCGCCCTCGCCCATGGCCATGGTTCCGAGTGCGCCGTAACGGGTGTGGGAATCGGATCCGAGGATCATTTTTCCGCCGCCGGCAAGCATCTCTCTGGCAAACTGATGAATTACTGCCTGATGAGGCGGTACATAGACTCCGCCGTACTTCTTCGCACAGGTAAGGCCAAACATGTGGTCATCTTCGTTGATGGTTCCGCCGACTGCACAAAGGGAGTTGTGGCAGTTGGTCAGCACGTACGGTACCGGAAATCTCTCCAGTCCTGACGCACGCGCGGTCTGAATGATTCCAACAAAAGTAATGTCATGTGATGTAAGTTTGTCAAATTTGATCTGCAGATTTTCCATGTTGCCGGAAACATTGTGGTCTTTTAAGATTCCATAGGCAATGGTTTCTTTTGCAGCATCTGCCGGACATGGCACAGAGCCGGTGCGCGCTTTGAGTTCCGCACGGCCTTCTTCTGTATCCGGGATGATGTCAGTTCCGTTGACAAGGTATGCACCTGTGTTCAGTAATTCAATCATGTCGTTCCTCTCCTCTTGTTGTTGATAAATATCATGCTTCTGTTCGCAGAGTACCTGTAAACTGCAGCAATATAACAATTCAGAGCCACATAAAAAACAGCTATGGGGCTCTGAACAGTTTTACAGATTTTTAGAGATTATCGCTGTTGTTCATGTAGGTCATATAGCTTACGACCATCATGGCAATTTTAAACGTCAGCGCATCGTCAAATTTACGAATGTCAAGTCCGGTGCTCTTCTCAAGCTTCTCCAGACGGTACACCAGTGTATTTCTGTGTACATAGAGCTGGCGGGATGTCTCGGACACATTCAGGTTGTTTTCAAAGAATTTATTGATTGTGGTCAGTGTCTCTTCATCGAAGGTATCCGGCAGATTTTCGCCGAAGACTTCGGTCATGAACATTTCGCACAGCGGAATCGGGAGCTGATAGATCAGACGGCCGATGCCGAGGTTGTTGTACGGTACCACATTTTTGTCTGCATAGAAAATTTTTCCTACTTCGAGCGCCATCTTCGCTTCTTTATAAGAACGGGACACGCTCTTGATCTCGCTGACCGGGTTTCCATAGGAAACGCGGACTTGAGACATTGCCTCTGCATTCAGCATATCAACCAGCATTCTTGCGGTCTGGTTCATATCCTCGAAAGTATCGGTGTCTTTGAGTTCTTTTACAATAATAATGCTCTTCTCATCGACTGCCGTGATGAAATCCTTCGGTCTCGATGCAAACAGGCTCTTTACAGTTTCCTGCGCACTGATGTCTTTCTCCATCTTCGTCTCTACCATATAAACGACGCGGCGCACGTCAGTGTCGATGCGCAGTTTTTTCGCACGGTTGTAGACATCCACCAGAAGGAGGTTGTCGAGAAGAAGGTTCTGGATAAAGTTGTTTTTGTCCAGACGCTCTTTGTATGCAATGATAAGGTTCTGGATCTCGCATACGGCAACTTTTCCGATCATATACGCATCGTCGCTGCTGCCTTTGGAGATCAGAATGTACTCCACATTCTGGTTGTCGTATACTTTAAAATAATGATATTCCTGTACAATCTGGCTGTCTGCAGCGGATAATACAAAAGAACGGATGCTTTCTGCATCAATCGCGGTTTCCGGGAATGTGGTCACCAGCAGAACACCATCCGTATTCGTCACACATAAATCAATTCTTGTAATATTTCTTAATTCATCAAGGGTTTTCTGTAATACCTGACTTGATACCAAATCTGCCACTTCCTTTCTCCTGGCGTATTTTACTCCAGGGTGCATCTTATCTATAACTATAGCTTATTTTTTCCCCATTGGCAACCATTTTCTTTACCGAAATAAAGTGAAATAACGCAAAAAGGACCGACATCCAAAACAGATGTCGGTCCTTTTCTCTATGTTTGCGCATAAGCGCTGATGTTCATATGGATTAGTTGGTAATGGTGATCTCTGTCTCTTTGTCGAACAGATGAACTTTCTCCATATCCAGAGCAAATTTAACGGTATCGCCGCTTCTTGCAGTTGTACGAGGATCTACGCGGGCTGTCATTGGGAAGCCTTCGCAATCGAAGTACAGGTAAACTTCTGCACCTAACAGCTCGTATACGTTGATCTTGCACTCAACTACGCTGTCTTTGGAAGTTTCGATGAACATCTGAGAATCATGTACGTTCTCAGGACGGATACCCATAACAACGGTCTTTCCGTCATATCCGCCGTCGATAACAGCTTTTGCTTTGGAAGCCGGCAGTTTCATGTTGTATTTACCAACAGAAAGAGTAACGTCGTTTCCGTTAACTTTTACTTTTGCATCCAGGAAGTTCATCTGCGGAGATCCGATGAATCCTGCAACGAACAGGTTGCCCGGTGCGTTGTACAGGTTCTGCGGGGTATCT
>CAVBNJ010000266.1:0-4332 GCA_963596755.1 bacterium | reverse complement strand
GGATGTGACCGCGGCGACAAAGGCAATTTTAGGCTGTGTGCGGGAATGCCGCCAGCGCTACGGCACGACGGTGATTCTCGACACGCTGCACGGCGCCAACACCGCGAAAATCCGCCAATACCATATGGATGAAAATTCCCATTACGGGGAACTCTCAAAAGAGCCGGTTTACCGGCTGCGGCAGATCTTAAATGAACTGCAGGTGCGGGAATATCTCTATGTGACGGCCGATACCTACAGCATTGTGCGTCTACTGCCGAAAGCATCGGAGTTGCTGGATGAGGACGGCACGATGCTGATGAAAATGGCGAAAGAAGAAAAACGGGTGCCGAAGGCAGCAAAGGAGAAGACAAAGACAAAAACATCAGCAGCGGCCAAAGATCTTTCCAACGAAGAAGCTGCAGTATTCGAAAAACTGCGGGTGCTTCGGATGGAGCTTGCAAAAGAGCACAAGGTGCCGCCGTATATTATCTTCTCGGATAAAACACTGATCCAGATGGCGATGGAGAGGCCGTCCAACAAAGAGGAAATGCTGGCGGTTTCCGGCGTCGGTGAGAGCAAGTTTGAAAAATACGGAGAACAGTTTCTTGCGTGTCTGGCAGAAGCATAAAACAGGACATGTATTAAAAATTAAAAAACGGAAAAACAACTGGAAAGGAAAACTACGTCTATGAAAAAAGAAAACGCAGTTATTTTTGGAGTGACCGGTGTTGTATTTGCCGCCGCGCTGATCGGAGGCGGAATCTATATGAAAACGGAACGGGACCGGAATCTGTATGCAGATACAGCCAGTGCCGCGGCGGGCAGCGATATGGCAGAAGAAGTACAGAAAGCAGTATTTCTTGCAGAAGATTCCGGGGTATGGTACCTGGGAGATCTGGAACACGGAACGATCTATGTGACACATACACCGTCCGACACACTGTACGATGAAAATGGAAGTGCCATCGATCCGTCCGAGATCAAAAAAGGAGATTTCCTTCAGGTAGAGGGTGACGGTATTATGCTGGATTCCTATCCGGGACAGTATCCGGGCATCACCCGCATCCAGAAGATCAGCGGCGGCACAGAGGCGGATGCAGAAAAATTCGACGAGGAACTTTCCAAAATTCTGCCGGAAAAAGATCCGTCGGAGCTTCCATTTCTGAACCTGTGCTATACGCAGCCGAACGCTAAGGTAACGGCCATGGCAACCCAGGGAGGCTATACCTGGTCTTACGTCGATGGCGACGGCAACGCTCAGAACGTGGTCGCCGACAGTGCATTTATCCTGGACTGGTCTGATCTGAACGATCTGAATACCGCGAATGATGAAGGAAAAACCGATCTGGAACTCGTCTTCTCCGAGGAGCCGGATTCCGTCACCGCAGAAAGATGGCCGGCCGAAGACCGGGGCAAGGATTTCAGCAGCGGTTATCCGGAGGGAGAAAGTGTCACAGTAGATCACGCTGACAGCTGGACGATTTCAGGGGCCGAAGCGGGTTATATTTACAAGGTAGACGCTGTATTCGAAAACGGAACTGTGACATACGGATTTGAAGTGAAAGAGTAAAAAAGCAAAAAAGACTTTCTTTTTCCGTGACATTGTGCTATTTTTACAGTGAAAGCAGAAAAATGCAATGTGCCATACGGCATATGCAGACAACTTTTCAAAGATCAGAATCCGTTTATCCGGAGGATGCGAGGAGGAATTTGTATGAAGTTAATTGTTGCTGTATTACGGAAAGAGGACGAGGCAGACACCATTGCCGAGCTGAACAAAAACGGCTTTTTTGTTACAGAGCTTGCCACAACCGGCGGCTTTCTGAAGGAAAAAAATACCACACTGCTGATCGGAACCGATGATCATAAGCTGGATGCCGTGCTTGCAATCTTAAAACAGGAAGCAGGGCTTCGTAAGACAGTTACCTATGCAGCTTCCCCAATGGAAAGCGGAAACTTCTGCCCGGGCGGAAATTATTCTGTTCCGATCGATACCCAGGCAGGCGGCTGTACCGTATTTGTACTGAATATGGAGCAGCTGGAAAAATTCTAAAGATTCTTAAATTCCGGCATATGATCCCGGTAGTGGAGCGGCAGATGCGTGCGCTGGCAGTCGGGATTGGAACGCTCTTTGATTGCAACGGCAGTGAAAAATCCTTTCCAGAGTTCCTCGTAAGGGTCCGCGGAGGATTCCGTGAGGGAAAGGCGTTCCATCTCTTCTGCGGAAAGCTGCGTCAGATAAAACGGCCGGTCCGCAGGGTGGACAACGGCGAGCTGTCGGCTGTCATCGAGGATCATCCAGTTTTCCGAGGGGAGCCGGTCTGAAAAATGAGGAGCGACCAGAGTCAGCACATTGGCCTTCGGGGAGATGTGCGAGACGAGGATCGGAAAACCGGAGGAAATATTGGAAAACCGGATAAATTCCCGGAAAGAATGCGCTTCGTTTGTGACCTGACGGGAAACTTCAAAAGCGTGAAATACCGCCGGTTCCTGCAGCATGTGCAGGGCATCCTTTCCGTAGGAAAAACCGTAGAGCAGAAAACGATAAATGATGTCGGGAGCGTCGTTCCGCTCCGACATGGCACAGAGATAGACAAGCCGCCAGGCTGCTGCGCCGATCTTCTTTTGAATGGATCGCGTGACGCTGGCGGCTTTTTCTGTGTCCGGATCGACGTGGCAGTAGTCGCAGAACAGCTCGAGATTGCCGACCGGCTCCGTCATCAGCCGCACATTGCGGCAGCCGAGGCGGGAATTCCAGGCCTCGTAGATGCAGGTCAGGATCGATGCGAGATCCGGGCTGCAGGTGTAAACAGTCATAATAAAATCCTTTCTGAACGTTTTGCAAAGATGGGTCATCAGGGATTAAAAGTGCCCCGGCACGGCAGTATCGAACAGAGAAAGCTGCTGATACTGTCCCGGATGCGAAACCTCCCAGTTGGAAGCGGATTCCTCTCCGGTGAGCTGACGGGTCAGAAACTGCTGTTCCAGGCGCATATCGTACATCATTTTTCCGCCGCACGTAATAAAATATTTCGCCCGTTTTAAGACGACGCCGATCTTTTTCAGATGCTCAAACGCGAGATGAGAACTTCTGCGGCTCTTTACGATCCGCATGGCCGATTTCGGTCCGATGCCGGGAACGCGCAGCAGGTCTGCGTACTCGGCCGTGTTGATCTCCACAGGAAACAGCTCCATATGGCGCAGCGCCCAGTCGCATTTCGGATCGAGCTGCGGGTGAAAGTTCGGGTGGGCTTCGTCAAGCAGTTCGCCGGCCTGAAAGCCGTAGAAGCGGAGCAGCCAGTCCGCCTGATAAAGGCGGTGTTCCCGCAGAAGCGGCGGCTTTGTCTCCCGGGAGGGCAGAGCGGAATCTTCGTTGACAGGGATATAGGCGGAGTAAAACACACGCTTCAGATCATACTGCTGGTAGAGAAGCTGCGATGTGGAAAGAAGCTGGTAATCGTTTTCATTCGTCGCACCGATGATCATCTGTGTGCTCTGTCCGGCGGGAACGAAGGGAGCGGAGCGCTCCTTTTCCGGAAGCGGCCGTGCGGAGGGCTGTGAAATCCATCCGGGATCGGCGGCGGAAGAAGAGATCTGTTTTCTCGTATCAAAAATGGAGCGGGAGAGATAGCGGTTTCCCGAGGAACGCTCTAAAAATGCGCTTTTCCCGGCCGTCAGGCGGTAATCCACAATACCGGACTGGATCTGGCGCATGGGCTTTAAAATGGCTTTCTGTGTCTTCTGCGGGGCTAATCTTTGCAGGCTTTCGCCGGTCGGAAGCTCCAGATTGACGCTCATACGGTCGGCAAGATAGCCGGTCTTTTCAATCAGTTCTGCAGGCGCCCCCGGGATGGCTTTGACGTGGATGTAGCCATTGAAGCGGTAACGGCCGCGCAGAAGATGAAGCGTGCGGTACATCAGCTCCATCGTGTAGGCGGGATTTTTGCAGACGGCGGAGCTTAAAAAGAGTCCTTCGATATAGTTGCGGCGGTAAAATTCCGTGACGAGCGTACAGATTTCCTCCGGCGTGAACGTAGCGCGTTTTCGGTCGTTTCCGGCGCGGTTGACGCAGTATTTGCAGTCGTAGATACAGTCGTTGCTCTGCAGAATTTTTAAGAGAGAGATACAGCGTCCGTCGGCAGAAAAACTGTGGCAGATACCGCAGGAGACAGAATTGCCGAGATGCCCCTGCTTTCCGGCGCGGTTCACGCCGCTGGAAGTGCAGGCGACGTCGTATTTGGCGGCATCCGCGAGAAGATTCAGTTTCTCGGAGAGTGACAGCGTTTGTGATAATGGCTGCATGGCAGAAAAAGTCCTTTCTAGTTTCATTGCGTTCTGATTCAGATAACC
>CAVBNJ010000265.1:0-4349 GCA_963596755.1 bacterium | reverse complement strand
CTTCTGCATACGGCGTGACGAAGAACCCGTGGAACACCGAACACGTTCCGGGCGGCTCCTCCGGCGGTTCCTGTGCGGCTGTTGCAGCGAAAGAAGTACCGATGGCGCTTGGTTCCGACACCGGCGGATCGATCCGTCAGCCGAGTTCTTTCTGCGGCGTAACCGGTATGAAACCGACGTACGGCACGGTTTCCCGCTACGGACTGATTGCTTATGGTTCTTCTCTCGACCAGATCGGACCGGTGGCAAAGGATGTCACCGATTGTGCGGCTCTGCTGCAGACCGTTGCTTCGTATGATGCAAAGGATGCTACTTCGATGAAACGTGATGATTACGATTTCATGAGTGCGTTAAAAGAAGATGTCTCCGATCTGAAAATCGGAATCCCGAACAGCTACTTTGGAGAAGGCCTTGATCCGCAGGTCAAAGATGCGATCTTAAAAGCAGCCGATGTGCTGAAAGCACGCGGGGCGCAGGTAGAATACTTTGATCTCGACCTCATCGACTATGCG
Source organism: bacterium (assembly GCA_963596755.1). Lineage (GTDB taxonomy): Bacteria > Bacillota > Clostridia > Lachnospirales > Lachnospiraceae > Fusicatenibacter. The sequence continues at coordinate 3,837 of CAVBNJ010000265.1, read as the reverse complement.
ATTCCGGCTTATTACGTTATTGCATCCGCCGAGGCAAGCTCCAACCTGGAACGTTTCGATGGTGTGAAATACGGTTTCCGTGCAAAAGAGTACGAAGGACTCCACGATATGTACAAGAAGAGCCGTTCCGAGGGCTTCGGACCGGAGGTCAAACGACGGATTATGCTGGGAAGTTTCGTATTAAGCTCCGGTTACTACGATGCTTATTATCTGAAAGCACTGCGCACGAAAGCACTGATCAAACAGGAATTTGACCGTGCGTTTGAAAAATATGATATGATTTTAAGCCCGGCGGCTCCGTCGACAGCGCCGCGCCTCGGCGATTCGCTTTCCGATCCTTTACAGATGTATCTGGGCGACATTTACACCGTGTCCGTCAACCTTGCCGGCCTTCCGGGCATTACCGTTCCGTGCGGCATGGATGACAAAGGCCTTCCGATCGGCATGCAGCTTATCGGAGACTGTTTCTCAGAGAAAAAACTGTTCCGTGCAGCGTATACCTATGAGCAGGCACGCGGTGCATTCGGTCAGCCGAAAGAATGTTAAGGAGGAAGCCAAACAATGTCAAAACAGTATGAAACCGTCATCGGACTTGAAGTACATGTGGAGCTTGCGACGAGAACGAAAATTTTCTGCGGCTGCTCTACCGCATTCGGCGGTGCGCCGAACACCCACACCTGCCCGGTCTGCACCGGTATGCCGGGTTCCCTTCCGGTATTAAATAAGAAGGTTGTCGATTACGCCCTGCGCGTCGGACTGGCTGCAAACTGCAAAATCAACCAGCTCTGCAAATTCGACCGAAAGAACTATTTCTACCCGGACAACCCGCAGAACTATCAGATTTCCCAGCTCTATCTGCCGATCTGCCACGATGGATACGTGGAGATTGACACTGCTGCCGGAAAGAAAAAAATTGGCATCCATGAGATCCATATGGAGGAGGATGCCGGAAAGCTGATCCACGATGAGTGGGAGGACTGCTCGCTCGTTGATTACAACCGAAGCGGCGTTCCGCTGATCGAGATCGTATCCGAGCCGGATATGCGCTCCGCAGAGGAGGTTATCGCTTATCTGGAAAAACTTCGTATGATGATTCAGTATCTCGGCGCGTCTGACTGCAAGCTGCAGGAGGGATCGATGCGTGCCGATGTCAACCTTTCGGTCCGCGAGGTCGGAAGTGAGAAGTTCGGAACACGTACCGAGATGAAGAACCTGAACTCTTTCAAGGCAATCGGAAGAGCAATCGAGGGAGAGCGGGCAAGACAGATCGAGCTGATCGAGGAAGGAAAAGCTGTTGTCCAGGAGACACGCCGCTGGGACGACAACAAGGAGTATTCCTATGCGATGCGTTCGAAAGAGGATGCAAAGGATTACCGTTATTTCCCGGATCCGGATCTGCCGCCGGTGCACATTTCAGACGAGTGGATCGACCGAATTCTGAAATCCATGCCGGAATTCCAGCCGGAGAAACAGGCACGGTACGTGGAGCAGTATGGACTGCCGCAGTACGACGCGGGCATCCTGACTGGTTCCAAAAAACTGTCCGATCTCTTTGAAGCAACGACAGCACTCTGCGATAAGCCGAAAAAAGTAGCAAACTGGCTGATGGGCGAGACCTTGCGTCTCTTAAAAGAGAACGGCCAGGAGCCGGAGGACCTGCAGTTTTCACCGAAGCATCTGGCTTCCCTGATTGAGCTGGCAGAGAGCGGTGCTGTCAACAACCAGGTGGCAAAAGAGGTATTTGAGCAGATCTTTGCAGAGGATGTCGATCCGGAAGCATATGTCGAGGAGCACGGCCTGAAAACCGTAAACGACACAGGACTTCTGGAAGAGACTGCAAGAAAAGTTCTGGAAAACAACCCGGGCCCGGTAGAACAGTATAAATCCGGAAAGACAAAAGTCCTCGGATTCCTTGTCGGCCAGGTCATGAAAGAAATGAAAGGCAAAGCAAACCCGGCAGCTGCAGGAGAACTGCTGCAGAAACTGCTGTCAGAATAAAGAAAATAAAGTGATACGAATGGAGGTCCTCTTCGGGCCTCCATTTTTCTGCCCGAAAAATCAAAGAAAATGCATAATCTGCCTCCATTGGGAAATGCTTTATAAAGAAACCGGAAGTGATATAAAATCCGGGAAAAAGGAGGCTGATTTACATGAAAGGACTGGATTACACCGCACTCACCATTGCGATCATCGGAGCTGTCAACTGGGGCCTGATCGGATTCTTCCGCCTCGACCTCGTCGCCCTGATCTTCGGAAACATGACATGGTTGAGCCGCATCATCTACGCAGTCGTCGGCGTCTGCGGACTGTACCTGATCTCCGTCTACGGAAGAATCTCCGACCACGTACTGGGACAGGCGTAAAACAAGGCGGGCAAAATGGAAAGCTTCTCATGAACGCAGCAATATGCGGAGATGAGAAGCTTTTCTTTTTTGGGGGCAGAGAAAAAAGTGGAGGATTTCCCATAAATGAATAGTAAGGATAGGAGAATTATGCTATAGTAAAAAGTGATCGGGAATATTCTGATACAGACAGGCACAGACGAGAACAGAAAATCAGAAAACCGAGGGAGTGGTGCATCACATCCTTCATGCATTTTTCAACCACACTTCATGTGCGGGTTGAGCGGAGGTGATGACGAATATGAGAAGCAACACAAGTGTACCAGACAGAAGTTTAGAAGCGCGTTATGAAAAATATAGAAGCGCGATCAGAAATTTTACTCTTATGAATGATATCTTTATGAGAAATGTATTCAAACAGAAAGACTGCCTTGAGTATGTTTTACGGATTATCATGGAAAAACAGGATCTGCATGTGATGGAGCATGTAATCCAGAAAGACTATAAAAACCTTCAGGGACGATCAGCAATCATGGACTGCGTTGCCAGAGACTCGAAAGGAAAACAGTTCAACGTAGAAATTCAGCAGGACAATGAAGGCGCGTCGCCCAAAAGAGCGCGTTACCACAGCGGACTGATGGATATGAACACATTAAATCCCGGACAGGATTTCGATGAACTGCCAGAGAGTTATGTGATTTTTATTACGAGAAATGATATACTTGGATATGATCGACCCATCTATCATATCAACAGAAAAATTGAGGAAGTCGGTAAAAATTTTCCAGATGAAGCATATATCATATATGTCAATTCCGGAAAACAGGATGACACAGAACTTGGAAAACTGATGCATGATCTGCACTGTAAAAATGCGGATGAAATGTACAGTCCGGTTCTTGCAAAACGAGTACACGAACTAAAAGAGACACCGAAAGGAGTTGAGCTTATGTGCAGTGAAATGGAGAAGATCTGCAGCGAAATTTACAGTGAAGGAATGGAAGATGGTGAGAAGCGGGGGGAAATGAGAAAAGCCAAAGAGACGGTTCTTTCCATGGCGGAAGATGGCATGGATGTCAAGAGAATTGCTCGTCTGGTCAAGGTAAGTGAGGAAGACGTTCAGAAATGGATTGATGAGAAGCTGTGTACAGTGAATTAGTATATAGGATGGTTCCATAAGAAAAAGGGGCTTGTCGCATGAAGTATCAATGGCGATAAGCCCCTTTTGTTTTTAAAGAGAAGATAATAAAAGGGGAACAGATTTAAATTTACACAAAAATAAGATTGTGAAATAGAAGAGTTTCTATTAAAATAGAAGATAAGCAAGAAGAAATGCAAGGGGGAACGTCAGAATGTATTTTGTTTACAATTATATGCAAAATCCCGATATGCGTCACATGCTGAACTACCTGGCGCAGAATACGTTCGGGATTACGTTTGAAGCGTGGGTGACGAAACAGTATTTTCGGGGAGAATATATTCCGTACTCTTATAT
>CAVBNJ010000264.1:0-4361 GCA_963596755.1 bacterium | reverse complement strand
GCTGAAGAATGCAGGACTTGTGAGCGCAGAGGGAAGCTTTGTATCGGCATCCGGTCTTACGGATCTTGACTGGTTCTATTATGTACTGCTGTTTGTCGGTGTCGTTCTTGTTGCTGTTTACTTTGCAGCGGGAAGGAAAAATGCGCTGGGATCGACGTATCTGATCCTGATTCTGGCCATGTGGGTCGGCGGAATCGTATTTTATCAGGCGTATTTCATGGGCGGCCAGACCGCAACGACCGTTGTTTATCAGCGTCTGAACCTGATTGTGGCGACGGATGGTGCATCCCCGTATAACATTCTGAACGGAATTACCTCTTTGAAAATCGGAACACTCTTTACCAAAGGACTGGATTTTTCTGCTTACACAGAGGCCGGCGGAAATGTTGCCCTGTTTATTGTGGAAAGCGTGATGACATTCCTGTTCCTCGGCATGTATACCAACCTTGGAACGTATCAGGGAAGTCTTGCTGCAGCGGATCTCGATGAAGAGGAGTGGGCAGTACAGGGTGAAAAGAAAGCCATGTTTGTCGGCGCTGTCCTGAATGTAGTTTCTCCGATTCTTGGCGGAACACCGACAGCAATCGGTTCCCAGTCTGCCATGGAGACAGAAGACGGCGGAAAAACAGGACTTGCTTCTCTTAGTGCCTCCGTTGGATTTCTGATCGCGGTATTCTCCTGGGTATTCTTTGCCCTGTTCGCAACGTCTACGAACGGTGTCGGCATGTGGATCAATGATACAGAGACAAAACTTGCCGCATACGTACAGGACGGATTTATCTTCGCAGATCTGATGATGGTCTTTGCCGGTGTATTAATGCTCAAAGCAGTGAAAAAGCTGGATGTGAAAAATGCAGAAGAGTTTGTTTCTTTTGCTGCTACGCTGGCAGGTATCGCATTCCTTGGCGATCTGGTGCTTGGCGCTGCACTTGGAACGATTCTGTACTGCATTCTGAAGCTGATCGGAAAAGACCGGAAAACGATTCAGATTCCGGTTCTGATCCTTGCCGTGATCTTCGCAGTCTATGCATTTCTTGCACTGAAATACGGCGGAAATTTTGTGACGGTATCGAATGATATGATGATGATGCCTCCGATGTAAAAGGTTTTGAGACAAGAAAGGGCAGATTTATGAGACATGCGGATGTCATAGGAAACATGACGTTAGAAGAAAAAGCTGCTTTTCTGAGCGGAAAATCTGTGTGGGAAACAAGAGCGTTTGCGCGAAACGGTATTCCGTCTGTTTTCTGCTCAGATGGACCAAGCGGGGTACGGCGGCAGGCGGAGGCGGGCGATCATCTGGGCCTCAATCCTTCCATGATGGCGACTTGCTTTCCCTCCTCAGCTACGCTGGCCAACAGCTGGAATCCCCATCTGGTGCAGAAAGTGGGAAAAGCACTGGGAGAAGAGGCCGGTGCGCAGAAGGTTGATATTCTTCTGGGACCGGGACTTAACATTAAGAGAAATCCGCTGTGCGGAAGAAATTTTGAGTATTATTCGGAGGACCCGTATCTGTCCGGAAAAATGGCGGCGGCCTGTGTGCGCGGAATTCAGAGTCAGGGCGTGTATGCCTGCCTGAAACACTTTGCGGTAAACAGTCAGGAAACCCGGCGCATGGCGATGGATGCGGTGCTCGATGAGAGAACCCTGCGGGAAATTTACCTGACCGGTTTTGAAATTGCTGTGCAGGAAGCAGGAGCGAAAGCTGTGATGAGCAGCTACAATCAGGTGAATGGAAGTTATGCCAATGAAAACCATCATCTTCTTGTGGATATTTTAAGAGAAGAGTGGAAATTTGACGGAATCGTGATTACCGACTGGGGAGGCTGCAACGATCATGCGGCTGCAGTCTCCTGCCGGTCTACACTGGAAATGCCCGCCCCGGGCCTTGATTCGGCGCGGGAGCTTCTCGAAGCAGTGGAAAAAGGCACGCTGACAGAACAGGAAATCGACTGCTGCGTGGATGATCTTTTAGATGCCGTGTTCTCCCTGCAGGAGAGACGGGCGGAGCGAAAACCGTACTTTGATAAAAATGCGCATCATGCACTGGCGCAGGAAGCGGCGGCGGAGAGCATTGTTCTGCTGAAAAATGAACAGGAGATTCTGCCGTTAAAGCCGGGAACGAAAGTGGCTCTGATCGGGGATTTTGCGTTTGATCCCCGGTATCAGGGCGCAGGATCTTCCATGGTAAATGCGATCAAACTGGATTCCATGGCAGAAAAAATAAAAGAATATGACCTGAATGTGGTGGGAAGCTGCCGCGGTTATGCCAGAACCGGCAGCAAGCGTCAGACGGAGGAGCAGGAAGCACTGCGGCTGACAAAAGAGGCAGATGTTGTTCTGTACTGCTTCGGACTGGATGAAATCAGCGAGACAGAAGGCCAGGACCGGAAACATCTTCGCATTCCGGAGGGACAGATTACACTTCTGAAAAAAATGGCGGAGGTAAATCCAAACCTGGTTGGAATTTTAAGCGGCGGTTCACCGGTCGAGATGGAGTGGGAAAAGGATTTAAAAGGAATTCTCCACGGATATCTCGGCGGTCAGGCAGGTGCAGGCGCCATGCTCGATGTTGTGACAGGAAAATGCTGTCCTTCGGGGCATTTGAGTGAGACGTATCCGTTTCAGTATGAGGATGTTCCGTCGAGTGAATGGTATCTGGCACCGAAACGGGAAGCAGAGTACCGGGAGGGACTGTATGTAGGATACCGCTACTATGAAACGGCAGGAGTGCCGGTCCGCTATCCGTTTGGGTATGGACTTTCCTATACTTCGTTTGCTTATTCGGATCTTCGGATTGATCAGAAGGGAATTTCTCTTACGGTGACGAATACCGGCGACAGAGAAGGAGCGGAGGTCGTGCAGATGTACGTTTCGCTGCCGGATGCAAAGATTTTCCGGCCGGCAAAAGAACTGAAAGGGTTTGAGAAAGTATTCTTAAAACCGGGAGAAAGCCGGAAAGTATATCTTCTGTTTGATGATAAGACATTCCGTTACTGGAATACCGCAACGAATCGTTGGGAAACGGAAGCAGGGGAGTATGTGATCGCGGTTGGGTCCAATGTGCAGGAGATCCGTCTTACAGGAAAAATAGAAGTACAGGGGACAACCGATGTAATTCCGGAAAATTATCGCTTAGAGCAGATGCAGAATTATTACAATGGAAAAATCAAACTGGCGACCGCGTCGGAGTTTGCAGCTCTTATGGGAGGCAGAAACACGGATGGGGAAAAGCAAACCGGAATGGATCGAAATGATGCCATCTGTCAGATGGAGCATGCGAAGAGTATGCTGGCGCGCGGGATTTACCGCATTCTGACAGCATTGAAAGAAAAAAGTGAAGCAAACGGAAAAACGGATCTGAATATTCTGTTTATCTACAACATGCCATTCCGCGGAATTGCCAAAATGACAGGGGGCATGGTCAGCAGGGAGATGGTGGACGGTATGGTGACAGCCGTAAACGGCCATCTGTTCCGGGGTGTAAAGAAAATCGTCCAGGGTTATTTTGCAAATGCAAAGGCCAACAAAGAATATGAAGAAAGGCTGCGTGATGCGAATGAATAGCATAGCAAAAATGTGGCAGCAGGTGGAAGAAAAACATCCGGTCGCCGCAAAATGGATCCGGGAGGGCGGTCTCTTTGTGATCGTAAGCAATCTGATTACGGTTTTCAAGTATATTCTGCTGCAGTTTCTTCCGAAGGCGTTTTCCAGTCTGCCTGTGGTGGACTTTGGATGGCCGGGCATTCCGGTTACACTGTTTGGAGAGACATTCAAATGGAACATCCTCGGATACGATTCTGCACATGGCGGTCTTCCGTATTTCTGTGCCTATATGATCGCTATGATTGCAGGCGAATGCATCAATTTCCCACTTCAGAGAAACGTTGTGTTTCGAAGCAAAGGAAATCTTGGTAAGCAGATCGGATGGTATATCGCGGCGTTTTGTGTCATTACCTGTATTGTAAATTCGATCAACTGTGTATGGGTCGCTGTAGCGGGAATCCTGGTTCCGGATTTTATTTATAATATTGGAACAACAGTATTGAATGGAGGAATTTCCATGGTGATTTTCTTCTTTGTCAATAAAATCATTTTCCCGGAAGGGGAACAGAAAAACTAAAAAAGCAAGAGCAATTCCGGGACTTGAATCCTCCTTCGGAGTTGCTCTTGTTTTTTCTTTCTGTGAAAGCAGATTCCGGTTGCAGATGCAGGTGAAGTGGTGCTAAAATGTGGGTAAGTAAAAACTAACCGGAGAAAGACAGAACAAATCAATTCTTCGGGAAAAGGAGGAACTGGTATGATAGGGCAGGTATTGGTGGAAGGGCTGCTGCTTGGGATTTTGCTGATCGGGATCTGTG
>CAVBNJ010000263.1:0-4367 GCA_963596755.1 bacterium | reverse complement strand
AGCACTTGACTTTTAATCAAGTTGTCCGGGGTTCGAATCCCCGATGCTTCACTAAATGAACCCGCAGAAAAGACACAAAAGCTTTTCTGTGGGATTTTTGTTTTTATTGCAAATATGCGGTTATGACGGAATTGGCAGACGTGCAGGATTTAGGTTCCTGTGCCTTTCGGCGTGTGGGTTCGAGTCCCACTAACCGCAGAAATTATCTTTTAGCAGCAGAAAATCTGCTGTCAGATTCTATGAATGCAGTGTTCCTATAGCAAATATCCCACAAAACCAGGCAGAACAGAAAAATCAAATAGAGAAGAGATAGAGGAAAATGGTATGACAAGAGAAAAATATGAGTCATTGCCTTTGAGCACGCTGAAAGCGCTGGCAAAATCCAGAAATATGAAGGGAATTTCCACCCTGCGGAAAGATGCGCTGATTGAGCGGATGCTGGAAGAAGATCAGAAAGAAAGTCAGAAAGAGGTTTCGGAGAACGCGGAAGAGCCTGTCGTTCCAAAAGAGGAGAAACAGACCGAGATTTCGCAGGAAAAACCGGAACGAACCCAATATCATCAGAATCGGGAAGCACAGGAGACACCGCAGAATGGTACGGCACGCCCGTATCAGAGACAGCGGTATGTCCGCCGCGAGGAGCGCAGTGAAAACGGAGAGCGCCAGGAATATCGTCCGAGAGCGCCGCGTTTCAATGAGCGCAGATTCCAGGAACCACGGAACTATAATCAGAATAACCGTGAGGAAGAACCAAAACAGGAGCAGCGCCAGGAACAGGAAATGAGACAGGAGCCGCAGCGCCAAGAAGCAAGACCGGAGATGAGACAGGAACCGCGCCAGGAGACCAGCACTCTCGACAGCGGCCAGGAAGCCTGCGGCATCCTCGAGGTTATGCCGGACGGCTTCGGTTTTATCCGTTCCGACAACTATATGCCGGGCGACAGCGATGTCTACGTCTCTCCGTCCCAGATCCGCCGCTTCGGACTGAAAACGGGAGACATCATCCGCGGAAACACGAGAGTAAAGTCTGCAACCGAAAAATTCAGCGCCCTTTTATACTTAAAGAGTGTCAACAATCTGCCGCTTGACCAGATCATGCGCCGCGGCAATTTCGAAGATATGACGCCGGTATTCCCGGATGAACGGCTGCGCCTTGAGCGCCCGGGCGGAAGCATGGCGATGCGGATTGTGGACCTTGTAAGCCCGATCGGAAAAGGCCAGCGAGGCATGATCGTCTCCCCGCCGAAAGCAGGAAAGACGACACTCTTAAAAGATGCCGCAAAATCCATCCTGCGGAACAACCCGGAGATGTATCTCATCATCCTTCTGATCGATGAGCGGCCGGAGGAGGTTACCGACATCAAAGAAGCCATCCAGGGTTCCAATGTGGAGGTTATCTATTCCACCTTCGACGAGCAGCCGGAGCACCACAAACGCGTGTCTGAGATGGTCATTGAGCGCGCAAAACGCCTTGTTGAGAGCAAAAAAGACGTTACGATCTTCATTGACAGCATCACACGTCTCGCAAGAGCCTACAACCTGACCGTTCCGCCGAGCGGCCGTACGCTTTCTGGAGGCCTCGATCCGGCGGCGCTCTACATGCCGAAACGATTCTTTGGTGCAGCGAGAAACATGCGCGAGGGCGGAAGCCTTACGATTCTTGCTACGGCTCTTGTAGACACCGGAAGCAAGATGGACGATGTGGTTTACGAGGAGTTCAAGGGAACCGGAAACATGGAACTTGTGCTCGACCGAAAACTTCAGGAACGCCGCGTCTTCCCAGCGATTGACATCGCCAAATCGGGAACGAGAAGAGAAGATCTTCTCCTGACACCGGATGAGCAGGAGGCTGTTTACAACATGCGCAAGGCCTTAAACGGCATGAAATCCGAGGAAGCTGTGGAAAACATTCTGAACATGTTTGCCCGCACCAGAAACAACGGAGAACTGATTCAAATTTTAAAGAAACAAAAAATTGTATAATGCTTGCAATTTCCAAAATTGTGTGATACAATGAGAAAGCTGTGCAAGGTTGATGAGATTTTGTCAGCCTGTAATACGAAATCATCAGAGTAAATCTGAGAAGATAACAAAATTAAGAAGAGGTGAATAAAATGAGAGAAGGAATCCATCCAGAATACCATCAGGCAACTGTTACCTGCAACTGCGGAAATACTTTCGTAACAGGTTCTACCAAGGAAGAGATCCACGTTGAGATCTGTTCTAAATGCCATCCGTTCTACACTGGCCAGCAGAAAGCTGCTGCAGCTCGTGGACGTATCGAGAAGTTCAACAAGAAATACGGCATGAAATAAGAATTGAATCAAGCAAGATGAAAAACGGGCTGAGGTTGGAAGATCTCAGCCCGTTCTTGCGTTATGCGTGATACTGCAAATCCCCTTTGAGGAGGTAAGAGATGAAATCATCCAATATTGGCGGACAGGCCGTCATGGAAGGTGTCATGATGATGAACAAAGACCGTTATTCCGTCGCTGTACGCCGGCCGGACGGGGAGATCGAGGTAAAAGTGGAAGAACACAAGCCGCTGACGAAACATGAAGCACTCTTAAAAGTGCCGGTTCTGCGTGGTGTCTTCAGCTTTGCAGACTCGATGATCGTCGGAATGAGCTCCCTGATGTACTCCGCATCGTTCTTTGAGGACGAGGAGGAAGAAAAGAAAAAACCGGCGACAAAAGAGGAAGAGGAGCGCCAGAAAGCAAAAAAAGAAAAGACAGACAAGATGATGATGTATGCAACCATCACCTTTTCGGTTGTCATCGCCGTCGTTCTCTTTCTGATGGTGCCGTACTTTCTGTCCGAACTGCTGCACAGGGCGGGAGCCGGAACGACGCTGACAGCGATTGCCGAAGCATTCGTGCGTGTGGCCCTGTTCCTCGGCTATCTTGCCGCCATTTCCCATATGGAAGACATTCAGCGCGTCTTTATGTACCACGGCGCGGAGCACAAATGCATCAACTGCGTCGAGCACGGACTGGAGCTGAATGTGGAAAATGTTTTAAAAAGCTCAAGAGAGCACAAACGCTGCGGAACGAGCTTTCTGATGTACGTCATCGTCATCAGCATTATCTTTTTCATGTTCATCCGGGTCGACTCCCCGCTTTTGAAAATCGTGATCCGCCTGCTGCTGATCCCGGTGATCGCAGGTGTTTCGTATGAAATCATCCGCCTGGCGGGAAAGAGCGACAACAAGCTGGTCAACCTGATCAGTAAGCCGGGCCTGATGCTGCAGCACCTGACGACGCGCGAGCCGGACGCCGAGATGGCAGAGGTTGCAATCGCCGCGGTAGAGGCCGTGTTTGACTGGAAAGCGTATCTGAACGAAAACTTCGGCTATACGTACCCGACGGAACAGAAAGAACATGAGGAGTCCTGACCGATGAGTGTGCACGACAGAAAAAACTTGAAATCTGCACTGGAATCCGCTATTCTGTACTTACAGAAGCAGGGGGTGGAGGAAGCCCGGCAGGACGCATGGCTTTTGCTGGAGCATGTCTGCGGGATCAGCCACAGCACCTACTTTGTACACAGCGAAGATGAAATGCCCAAAGAACAGCAGGAGCAGTACGAAGCGCTGGTTCAAAAGCGCGGCGAACACATTCCGCTGCAGCAGCTCACAGGCGAGGCGTGGTTCTACGGAATCCCGTTTTTCGTAAACGAGCATGTACTGATTCCGAGGCAGGACACCGAGATCCTCGTGGTGGAAGCACTCCGCGGCCTTCCCAAAGATGCAAAGATCCTTGATCTCTGCACCGGTTCGGGCTGCATTCTCACATCGCTTCTTGTGACGAGAGAGGACTGCACGGGAGTCGGAGCGGATCTCTCAGAGGAAGCCTTAGTGGTTGCCAAAAAGAACGGCGCGCAGGCGGGCGGACGGGCATCGTTTGTAAAGAGCGACCTGTTTGAAAACATCGAGGGAACGTTCGATGTGATCGCGAGCAATCCGCCGTATATCCGCACCGATGTGATTGAAACACTGATGCCGGAGGTGCGCGACCATGAACCGCGTATGGCACTCGACGGCAGTGCGGACGGCCTTGTCTTCTACCGGAAGATCACAGAGCAGGCGGGAAGCTATTTGAAAGAGGGCGGAAAGCTCTGCTTTGAAATCGGATACGACCAGGGCAGCCCGGTGCGGGAGCTGATGGAAAACCGTGGTTTTGCGGACGTACAGGTGTTAAAAGACCTGGCGGGCCTGGACCGCGTGGTGACCGGCATCTGGCGCAAAGAGCCCTGAACATAAATTTTGCAAGATACAACAATGACACCAGAACAGACGAAAACAGCAAAAAGGAGCAGTCATTTTATGTTTGATAAACTTGATGATATCCTGATGCGTCTCGAAGAGG
>CAVBNJ010000262.1:0-4382 GCA_963596755.1 bacterium | reverse complement strand
GCTCCTTCAGGTTCAGAAGTATTTCAAATTTCGCATCGGAGCAGATGTCCGGAACGCAGATAAAAATGCAAGTAGGGACAGACGTGTGGTGTACGTTACAGCACCGTTTATGAGTGTCTGCAGGAAATAGATCTGCAGAAATCAGGGTGGTACCGCGAAATTTCAGATCTCGTCCCTTTTTGGGGCGGGATTTTTTTGTTTACCACAAATCAAGCAAGAAAAAGAAAGTAGGAGAGTCAAATGCAGGAAAAAAGTGTATTAACCGGCCATCTGTCTGAATTAAAACAGAAGATTGAAAATGGACTGGAAGAGCTGAAGAGCTCCAAAGAACTGTATGAATTTAAAAGCGAGTATCTGGAAGGCAAGAAGAGCAAAATCAGCGGGCTGATGAAAGAGATGAAAAACATTGCCCCGGAAGAGCGCGCAAACTACGGAAAATCCGTCAACGAATTAAAAGAGTGGGCGCTTGGCCGTTTCCAGAAAGTGGAAGAGGAGATGAAGGAGCGCGAGCTGCAGAAAAAATATGAGTCCGAGAAAATCGACCTCACACTGCCGGCAGAAGAAGTGACCATCGGAAACCTTCATCCGGTTACCCTGATCCGCAAACAGCTCATCGACATCTTTGCAGGAATGGGCTTTGAAGTATACGAGGGAAGAGAAATCGAGACCGATTACTATAACTTTACTGCACTGAATACACCGCAGGATCACCCGGCAAGAGATATGCAGGATACCTTCTATCTCTCCCCGGAATTCCTGCTCCGTACCCAGACATCCGCAGGCCAGATACACGTTATGGAGAACAAGAAGCCGCCGATCAAGATCCTTTCCCCGGGCCGTGTATTCCGTTCTGATGACGATGCAACCCATTCCCCGATGTTCCATCAGATGGAAGGACTCGTTGTTGACAAAGGCATCACCCTCTGCGATCTGAAAGGTATGCTGGACGTTCTCGTTCAGAAGATCTACGGCGAGGGAACGACAACTCGTCTCCGCCCGTCTTACTTCCCGTTCACGGAGCCGTCTGTTGAGGTAGACTGCAGCTGCTTCGCCTGCGGCGGAAAAGGATGCAGCCTCTGCAAGGGAACCGGCTGGATCGAAGTTCTTGGTGCCGGTATCGTAAACAAACGCGTGCTGGAGAACTGCGGCATTGATTCAGAAGAGTACAGCGGATTCGCTTTCGGTATCGGCCTGGAGCGTATCGCCATGCTGAAATACGGAATCAACAACATCAAACTGTTATTCGGTTCCGATCTGCGTGTTTTAAATCAGATTAACGAGAAATAAAGACGAAACAGTTTGAATTTGGAGGTTTAATATGTTAGTACCGTTAAGTTGGCTGAAAGATTATGTAGATATCGATGTTACCCCGGAAGAACTGGAGAAAAAACTGTTCGACGGCGGTTTTGAAGTAGAAGAGCGTTATCAGGTGGGAAAAGACATCAGCAACGTTGTTGTCGGCCTTGTAGAGAGCTGCGAGCCGATCCCGGAGACCCATCTTCATGTATGCCAGGTAAATGCAGGAGAGCATGGCACCATGCAGATCTGCTGCGGCGCAGACAACGTGCACACCGGCGGAAAATTCCCGGTAGCCCTTCCTGGCGCATCTGTTTATGCAACCGCAAAAGATCATAAGACCATCGAAGGTGTTATGACCATCAAAAAAGGAAAATTAAGAGGATATGAGTCCTGCGGAATGCTCTGCTCCGGCGTAGAGCTCGGTCTTACCGAGGATCTGTATCCGGGCGCAGGCTACAACGGACTGCTTGTTCTGCCGGAAGACGCCGAACTCGGTGCAGATGTCAAAGAACTGACCGGCCTTGACGACTGGATCTTTGATATTTCCCTGACTGCAAACAGACCGGACTGCCAGAGCATCCTCGGTATCGCAAGAGAAGTAGCAGCGATGCTGGAGAAACCATTAAAAATGCCGGCAACCGATTACACCGAGACTGACGTGGAAAAAGAAGGCTTTTCTGTCCGCGTGGAAGCTCCGGAGCTGTGTCCGCGTTACAGCGCTCATTACGTATACGATGTAAAAATCGCCGAGTCCCCGGCATGGATGAAACGCCGTCTGGCACTCGTCGGCATGTCCGCGATCTCCAACGTGGTAGATATCACAAACTACGTGTTAAAAGAGATCGGCCAGCCGATGCATGCCTTTGACTGCTCTTATCTGGAGGGCAATGAGATCTGCGTCAGAAGAGCAAAAGAAAATGAGAAAATCATGACTCTCGATGAGCAGGAATATACCATGAACGAGAACAACCTTGTCATCTGCGACGGCGTAAAACCGGTTGCACTGGCCGGCGTTATGGGAGGATTAAACTCCGAGATCCGCGACACGACAGAGGCTGTTATGTTTGAGTCAGCAAAATTCGCACGCGACAATGTCAGAAAGACAGCCCGTGCACTTGGAAAAGCAACGGATGCAAGCGCAAGATACGAGAAAGGCGTTGACGAGTATTCTACCGTTCTCGGTATGAAACGTGCCCTGCACCTGATGGAAGAGCTTGGCTGCGGTAAAGTTTCCCGTACCCACTTCGATGTGAACACCGGAAACTCCATCGATCCGACTCCGATGACTGTCAGCGTCAGCAAAGTAAACAGCGTACTCGGCATTGAAGTTCCGGAAGCAGAAATTCTTCGTATTATGAAGAACCTGAACTTTGCACCGGAAATTAACGGCGACGAGCTGACCATCCAGGTACCGGCTTACCGTGAGGACATGCTGCCGGAGGGCGAGAACGATGTCGAGCGCTACCCGGATGTGGCAGAGGAAGTTATCCGTATGTACGGCTACGATCACGTAACCGATACGTTCCTTTCCGCTGCACAGGTAACGATGGGCGGCTACAACGAGGAGCAGAAAGGCGAGCTGGCTCTGAAGAATACCTTATGCACCATGGGCATCTACGAGTGCATGCATTACTCCTTCTTCTCCCCGGCAGACCTCGATCTCTTAAGATTCCCGGCCGATGCCAAAGAGAGAAATGCCATCGAAATCATCAACCCGATCAACCAGGATCTGTCCCTGATGCGTACTACACTGGCAGCTTCCATGCTGAATGCCATTTCCAGAAACGAGAAACAGGGAACCCTCGAGGGAAGAATGTTCGAGGTAGCAAGCATCTACATTCCGGAGTCTCTGCCGCTTACTTCTTACCCGGATGAGAGAAAAGTTCTCTGCGTCGGTACGTTCGGAAACAACGAGAGCTTCTTCACGATGAAGGGCATCGCTAACACGATCGCAGAGAGCATGGACATTGAGTTCACTTATGAACCGGTTCAGAAATCCTTCCTGCATCCGTATCAGGCAGTCAAAGTGCTCTGCGAGGGCGTAGAAATCGGATACTTCGGAAAAGCAGCATACGATATCCAGAACGAGCTGAGCATGCGTACCTCCGCTTACATCATGGAGCTTGACTTAAAAGAGCTCTCCAGATGGTACGGCAAGAAACGCGTCTTCCAGCCGATCTCCAAATTCCAGGAGGAGAAACGTGACCTGGCATTCGTGATGGACAAAAACATCAGCTGCGGCGAAGTAGAGAACTGCATCCGCGAAGCAAACAAATACGTAAAAGAAATCCGTCTGTTCGACGTTTACGAGGGCGGCCAGATTCCGGAAGGCAAGAAGAGCATGGCGTTCACCGTCACCTTCGCACCGAAGGAAGAAGCATTCGATTTTGAAAAAGTACAGAAATTTGTCGAGAAGATCTGCAAGAAACTGCAGAATGAGTTCAACATCGAACTGAGAGGCTGATTTTTATGAAACTTTATATCATACGCCACGGCGAAACTGCGTGGAACGTGGAGGGCAGACTGCAGGGCCAGTCAGACACCGAACTCAATGAGAACGGTGTCCGCCTGGCAAAGGTGACGGCGGAAGGACTGAAAGATATCCCGTTCGACCTTGGCATTTCAAGCCCCTTACGCCGCGCAAAGCACACGGCAGAACTCGTCCTTGCGGGCAGAAATGTGCCGCTTACCACGGATGACCGCCTGATGGAGCTTTCGTTCGGCTCCTGGGAGGGCCTTGGCTGCCGTGCAAACAATTTTGAAATTCCATCGGATCACTTTGATGATTTTTATAAAGATCCGTTCCACTTCCGCCCGGCAGGCGACGGTGAGACGATCCAGGAAGTCTGCGACCGCGCAGAAGCGTTTTATAAAGAGCTGACCGCAAAGCCGGAGCTCCAGGACAAAACAATCCTGATCGCCACGCACGGCTGCTGCATGCGCGCCCTGCTGCGCAATGTCTATGAGGACAAGAACGACTTCTGGCACGGCGGCGTGCCGTACAACTGCGCCGTCAGCATCATCGAGGTGCAGAACGGCGTTTCGACGCTGCTTGCGGATAATAAAATCTATTATGATCCGTC
>CAVBNJ010000261.1:0-4383 GCA_963596755.1 bacterium | reverse complement strand
ACCAGATCCGCCTCGTCAAGCGCAATATCGAGCGCGGTGCTGATGGATTCGAGGTGATCGATTTCCTCTTTCGTCTCGACAAGCAGCTCCTCGAGCGCCTCGCGGGTTCTTTTCAGCTTTCCGTAGCGGTCAAAATATTTTTTTGCATTTTCACCGGCAGAGAGCGTTCCGTCGAGCGGAATCGTGATTTCTTCACCATTGTAGTAGTTGACTGCTTTCAGAGAGGTGTCCCCCGGCTGGCAGCTGTAGCCGTACGTATTTAAAAGCTCACCGTAAATCCGGTATTTTTCCCGCTTATCGGTATCTTTTAACTGCTTTCTCTGCAGCTCATATTTTTTGACATTCCGCTCGAGCGCAGTATTGACGACGCGGCGCAGATCCGAAGATTTCTGGCGGATCCGGGTAATCCGGTTTTTCATCGCATAGTATGTTTCCAGTACACCGGAGATCGAATCATATGTTTCTTCTTTGAGATCCTGATACTGCGTCAGCTTCAGTGCGGAAAATTCCTTCGGTTCATCGCCCTGGTATACGATATTCGGTGTAAATGCGCCGTTTTTAATATCCTCAATTAGATAAGAGAAGGTGCGGAACAGATGAAGCTTTGCGTTCTCTTCCAGCGCGTTGACCGCAAAGCCTCCGTCGATGCCGGCGCGGTAGCAGACTTCCTCGGCCATCAGCGGGCTGAAACCGGTAAGAGAGGTATAGATCGCTTTTGCCGCAGCCATCGGCTTCGTGCAGACGAAGTCGTAAAATTCTTCTTCTGTGATTGTGAGAGGATCTTTCTTGTCCTGGGTGTGCGGAATGAACCAGGTGCGGCCCGGCAGAACTTCGCGGACGGAGCTCATGTTGGCGGAAATATGTTTGATGCTGTCGAGGATCGTATTGTCCTCCTGACAGAAGATCAGATTGCTGTGTTTTCCCATGATCTCGACAATCAGTTTTTTGCGGCAGATATCACCGAGTTCGTTTAAGTGTTCCAGTTCAAAGACGAGGATACGCTCGAGTCCCGGCTGTGTCACCGAAAGGATTCTGGCACTGCCGATATGTTTTCTGAGCAGCATACAGAAATTCGGCGCGGTCATCGGTCCCGGTTTGTTGTTGTCCGTCAGGTAAATCAGCGGAAGCGAGGCGCTTGCTGAAAGAAGAAGACGGTAAACGGTGCGGTTGTTTTTTATTGTAATCATCAGCTCGTCGTTTTCTGGCTGCGCGATCTTGTTGATCTTTCCGCCGACGATGGTCTGATTCAGTTCCTGTGCAATATTTGCAATGGTAATTCCATCAAAAGCCATAGAAAATGTCTCCTTTGTCTAAACTTCTAGTAATGTTGCAGTTCACTGGTACCCAGCGAACTGTAACATTCGCAGCCCTCATTGAAAGTTTTGCTTCGCAAAAGGAGGGCTGCTCACACCTGAATCACTTTCTTACGCAGCGAAACAGCAAGTGTTTCACTGCTGAGTGAACAGTAACTTAGTGTTTTTATTATAATACAGAAAAAAAGATTTGACTAGGCTTTCTGAATGAATTATAATAAATCCGTATGGGTAGATGTATTTTCTAAAATTAAGTTTGGAACGTACAGGAAAGGACGGATTGTGGCAAAACTGATCAACATCGGATTCGGCAATGTCGTAAATTCGGATAAAATTATTGCAGTGGTGAGTCCCGAGGCGGCGCCCATCAAGCGCATGGTGCAGCGGGCAAAGGAAAGCAACCGCATCATCGATGCGACGCAGGGAAGACGCACAAAGGCCGTGCTCATCACCGGAGAAGAGTTTATCATCCTTTCGGCTTTGCAGCCGGAAACGATCAGCCGCAGATTCAACGGCGGCTGGGAAACAGAAAAAGAGCGAGGGGAATCTGAAAATGAGTAGAGGAATACTTACCGTAGTATCCGGTTTTTCCGGAGCAGGAAAAGGAACACTGATGAAACGCCTTCTGGAGGAGTACGACAACTATGCGCTGTCCATCTCCGTTACCACAAGAGACCCGCGTCCGGGTGAAGAAGACGGCGTTGCTTACTTTTTCCGCACAGAAGAAGAGTTTGACCGCATGGTAGAAGAGGATGCATTTCTGGAGTATGCGCGTTACGTAAAACATTCTTATGGAACGCCGAAAGCATACGTGGAAGAGCAGCTTGACGCAGGAAAAGACGTTCTCCTTGAGATCGAGATTCAGGGAGCGCTTCAGGTCAAGGCAAAACGTCCGGACACCCTTCTTGTGTTCATCACACCGCCGACCGCAGAAGAGCTGGAAAGCCGTCTCCGCGGACGCGGAACCGAAACAGAAGAAGTGATCAAAGGCAGAATGGAGCGTGCAAAAGAGGAAGCCAAGGGCATGGACAAATACGATTACGTCCTGATCAACGACGACCTTGAGACTTGTGTAAAACAGATGCACGAGACCATTCAGAGCCAGCATTTCATGAGCAGCAACCAGAAAGATTTTATCGAGCAGATGAAAAAAGATCTGGAAAAATAGAAAGGAGCATTTATTATGATTCATCCATCTTATCAGGAACTGATTGCAACTATTAACGAGGGCCAGGATCTGGACGAGGCACCGGTTGTCAGCAGCCGTTACTCTCTGGTACTTGCAACAAGCAAACGTGCAAGACAGATCATCGGCGGAGCAGAACCGCTTGTAAAAGTAAAAAAAGGCATGAAACCGCTCTCCATCGCCGTAGAGGAGATGTACAAAGGAGAGGTTACCATCCTTCCGGAATCTGAGGTTGAAGCGGAAGAGGAAACAAAAGAGGAGCCAACGATTGAATAATATGAAAATTCTGTTTATTTCCCTTGGATGCGATAAAAACCTGGTAGATTCCGAGCATATGCTGGGTCTTCTGGTAGAGCATGGCTTCGAGATCACCGATTCCGAGGAAGAGGCAGAGGTTATCGTGGTAAACACATGCTGTTTTATCAACGACGCCAAAGAAGAAAGCATTCAAAATATCCTTGAAATGGCAAAATACCGTACCGAAGGAAACTGTAAAGTCCTTCTGGTAACGGGCTGCATGGCAGAACGCTACCGCGACGAAATCATCGAGGAAATCCCGGAGGTTGATGCGGTACTTGGAACGAACAGCTACGACAGAATTCTGGATGCGATCCAGGATGTCTTAGGCGGCGACCGTTTCCAGGAGTATGCCGATCTGAAAGGCCTGCCGAAAATCGACGCAAAGCGCGTGGTGACAACGGGCGGTCATTACGAATATCTGAAAATTGCAGAGGGATGCGACAAGCACTGCACCTACTGTATCATTCCGAAGCTGCGCGGACCGTACCGCTCTGTTCCGATGGAGGAGCTGGTAGCAGAGGCGAAAGCGATGGCGGAGCAGGGTGTCAAAGAGCTTGTTCTCGTCGCACAGGAGACGACCATTTACGGTATCGATCTGTACGGAAAACCATCCCTTCACCTGCTGTTAAAAGAACTCTGTAAGATCCCTGAACTTTACTGGATTCGGATTCTGTACTGCTATCCGGAGGATATCTATCCGGAACTCGTTCAGACGATGAAGGAAGAGCCGAAAGTCTGTCACTACCTGGATCTGCCGATTCAGCATGCCAACGATGAAATCCTGCGCCGCATGGGCCGCAGAACCACAAAACAGGAGCTGATCGACAAAATTGATTTCCTGAGAAGCGAGATGCCGGATATTACCCTGCGCACCACGCTGATCACAGGATTCCCGGGAGAGACAAAAGAGCAGCACAAAGAACTCCTCGAGTTTATCAACGATATGGAGTTCGACCGTCTCGGCGTATTTACCTACTCTCCGGAGGAGGGAACACCGGCTGCCACAATGGATCATCAGATCGACGAGGAGGAAAAACTGGACCGTCAGGCGGAACTGATGGAACTGCAGCAGGATATTTCCACAGAGCTTGACGAGCGCAAGATCGGCCAGGAGCTTCTTGTCATGATCGAGGGCAAAGTGGCGGATGAGGACGCCTATGTGGCCAGAAGCCAGGCGGACGCACCGGGTGTGGACGGCTATGTGTTTGTCAATACACCGGAGACGCTCGTATCCGGCGATTTCGTAAGAGTGAAAATCACCGGCGCTCTGGAATATGATCTGATAGGAGAGATAAGTCAATGAATTTACCAAACAAATTAACGATTCTGCGGGTAATTATGATTCCGTTCTTCGTGTTCTTCCTGCTGTCCGGCGTGGGCGGAAGCGCCTCCAAATGGATTGCACTGGCAATCTTTGCCGCTGCCAGCATCACAGATACACTGGACGGCTACATTGCAAGACGCGACAATCTGATTACCGATTTCGGAAAGTTTATGGACCCGCTGGCAGACAAACTGCTGGTATGCTCTGCGCTGATCTGCTTTGTAGAGCTGGACAAACTTCCGGCGTGGATGGTTATTATC
>CAVBNJ010000260.1:0-4394 GCA_963596755.1 bacterium | reverse complement strand
GCCAGCTGGCCATCAAGACACCGGCAGATCAGACCGAGCTGAAAGCAGCCATCACGAAAGCACTGGAGAAAATTGTAGAGAGATCCTGAACATCACACAGCTGAAAAAAGCGAAGGAGTTCCCCAAAAAGGAGCTCCTTTTTGTGTGGGCAGAAAACTCCCAATTCTTACGAAATCGTAATAATAATGCGGTTGTATCTGCCTCCCGAAAAATGATATAGTGAGAGCAACACGGACACAAAAGCAAGGCGCGGAGAAAAAGATCCGCAGAAAAACGGGAGGAAATCAGATGGAATTTGTATTAGAACATGCAACCATGATCGCTGTGACTGCAGTTGTACTTGTGATTCTCGCTGTTCTGGCGAGCGGATACGTAAAAGCGCCGCCGGATACGGCATTTATCATTTCCGGCTTCAAAAAAGGCCAGCGCATCCTGATCGGTAAAGCCGGCATCAAGATCCCATTCTTTGAGCGGCTGGATAAGCTGAGCCTGAAGCTGGTAGCGATCGATGTTAAGACGAGCGATGCCGTACCGACTGCAGACTACATCAACATTCAGGTGGACGCGGCCGTCAACATCAAGATCGGCGACGAACCGCAGAAACTCCAGAAGGCATCCCAGAACTTCCTGAACCGCGACAGCGAGTACATTGCCAAGGTCGCAAGGGAAGTTCTCGAAGGAAACATGCGTGAGATCGTCGGAAAGATGCGTCTCGAGGAGATGGTTTCTGACCGCCAGAAGTTTGCCGAGCTGGTCAAAGAAAACGCCGAGCCGGACCTGGCGGCGATGGGACTCGATATCATCAGCTTCAATGTACAGAACTTTGTCGATTCCAATCAGGTCATTGAAAACCTTGGTATCGACAATATTGTAAAGATCAAAAAATCGGCGGCCATCGCCAGAGCCAATTCCGAGAAGGAAATCAAGATCGCCCAGGCGCGTGCCAACAAAGAGGCGAACGATGAGCGTGTTCTCGCAGAGACCGAAATTGCAAAGAAAAACAACGATCTGGCGATCAAGTCGGCCGAGCTGAAAAAAGACTCTGACATCAAAAAAGCAGAGGCGGATGCAGCATACAAGATTCAGCAGGAGCAGCAGAGAAAAGAACTGGAAATCACTTCCGCAAACGCTGACATCGCCCGTCAGGAGCGCGAGGTAGAACTTCGTGCAAGAGAAGTAGAAGTAACCGAGAAATCCCTCGAGGCCGAGGTCAAGAAGAAAGCCGAAGCAGAGCGCTACGCGAAACAGCAGCAGGCGGAGGCAGATCTGTACCGCCGTCAGAAAGACGCGGAGGCGGATCAGTTCGAAAAGATCCGTGAGGCCGAGGCCAAGAAAGCCCAGGCGGAAGCTGACCGCTACGCCATGGAGCAGGAAGCCCTCGGTATCAAGGCAAAAGGTGAGGCAGAAGCCGCTTCCATCCGTGCCCAGGCACTTGCCGAGGCAGAAGGTATGGAGAAAAAGGCGGAGGCTTACCAGCGGTACAACAAGGCCGCGATGGCGGAGATGATGATCAAAGTCCTGCCGGAGATTGCCGGAAAGATCGCAGAGCCGCTCAGTCAGATCGACAAGATCACGATCATCGGCGGCGGAAGCGAGGACAACGGCATCGGCTCCGTAGCGGGCAATGTGCCGGTGGTGATGGCAAAGCTGTTTGAGTCGATGAAAGAGGCGACCGGCGTCGATCTCTCCGAGATTATGAGAGCCGATACGTACGATGCGAAAGTCAACCGCAATATTCAGATTTCCAGCCCGGATGAGCTGAAAGAGTATCTGAAGGCGGAAGCTGTAAAAGCAGTGGATGAAAAAGAAACAGAAAAAACAGAAGCGCCGGAACCGGTGCAGGACGACGGTAAGGAGCAGTAAAAAACAAAAGGCATGAATCCCGGAATTGTGCAGGATTCATGCCTTTTTCTGTTGCTCGGCATATCAACAATTGGTCCAGTGGACCAATTTTGATTTCATAAATTTCAAAAACGTTCTACTTCTTCGCCCCATTCTCCAGCATGCTCATAAACTCTTTCGCCGCCTGCGGAATCGGCAGATGCGAGCTGTGGGCGATCACGAGCTGGCGCGGCGGGAGTTCCTCGACGAGGTCGAGCTGAAATGCCGCCGTCTCCTCACCAAGGCAGTAATCCGGCACAAACGCGATGCCGAGGCCGATGCTCGCAAGGTCGATCAGAAGATCGTTGCTGCCGAGCTCGATTTCAGGCACAAGGTCGAGCTGGAACCGCTGGAACTGGCTGTGCAGGAATTCACTCGTCGTGCTCTTGCGGTCAAGCATCAGGATCGGGTACTGCAGAAGTTCTTTTAAGTGAACCGGCCGGTTTTCCAGCTCCGGGTAATACTCCCCGTTGGCGATGAAAATATCGTGGAAGGAGTGAATCGGAATCGTGCTGAGACGGCTCGAAAGGTGCGAGTTTGGATAGTTGGTCACGATGAAATCCACCTGTCCCGATTCGAGCAGATCCACGCACTGGGTGGAAGTCTGGTTTGTCACCTTGATGTGAACATTCGGAAAAGAACGGTGGAAGTGATTCAGGTACGGAACGAGAAAATAACGGCAGATCGTGTCACTCGCACCGATCCGGAGCTGGCCGCCGCCGAGCGTTCCCGCCTCCATAATCTGTGCCTCACCGCGGGCAATCAGGTTGATCGCAGGTTCGACGTGGCGCAGAAGCGTCTCACCCTCGGGGGTCAGCTGGACGCGCTTCGTACTGCGGATAAAGAGCGTGATGCCGAGCTTTTTTTCCAGCACTTTGATGGACTGGCTGACCGCCGACTGCGAGATAAAAAGCAGCTTGGAGGCCTCGGAAAAGCTGAGCGTGGTGGCAACGTAATAGAAAACCTTATATAACTCGTAATTAATATCCAAAATAAGCACCCCTTATAACATATGATACTCTCACTCTAGCACATCTGACCGGAGGAATGCAAGAAAAATTGTGGAATTTGTTGATGTGGAAAAGTCTGTAAAAAGCAGGAAAGAAGAAACATGGCCGGCGGCAGCTGTGATAACGGACAAAAGAAAACAAAAGTTACCTTACATATATCACGGAGAAACAGGAGGAAACTTTGAAAAAAGTTGAAAAAAATTACAAATTATTGTGGAATCTGCGAAGAAAATATGGTAGGATGAGAAAGAAAACAGGGGTAATGTTTGGAATGTTACTTAACGTTCAGAGCGAATTCTGGGGTTACAGAGAAAAAGAAAGAACAAAAAGTACAAAAAGAACAAGAGGAGAAGGAAAATGGAATTCTTACCAAAACCAAAACAGGTAAAACTTCTGACAGGGGAACATGCACTTAACTATGACGGCAGAATCGTGCTGGATGCCGGACTGCTGGGAAACGGAGATACGTATGCGAAAGTGCTGCAGCAGGGAATCCGCAAAGAGACCGGAATGGCGTACGACATCGTATACCGCGTTCCGGGAGGATGCGAGGACCAGGCGATCGTTCTGGAACTCGACGAGAAATTGAAGAGCCAGCAGTACGTGCTGGAGGTGACAGAAAGCAAAATCATCATCCGGGGCGGTGATGGAGCCGGAGTTCTCTACGGCGTACAGACACTTCGCCAGATGCTGCACGAGTACGGCGCGCTGCTTCCGGCTGTGCAGATCGAGGATGAGCCGGACCTGCCGGTGCGCGGCTATTACCTCGACGAGACGAGAGGCCGTGTACTGACCCTTTCTTATTTAAAAGAAGTGGCAGACCGCATGGCATACTACAAGCTGAACCAGCTGCAGCTTTATGTGGAGCACACCTACCTGTTCTCGGGCCTTTCTGAGATGTGGCGCGATGAGACACCGCTTACGGCAGAAGAAATCCGCGAGCTGGATGCGTACTGCGCAAAGCTTCATATTGAACTTGTTCCGTCGATTGCGACGTTCGGCCATCTCTACATGCTGCTCTCCACGAAAAGCTGCGGTGATCTCTGCGAGTTCCCGGACAGCTGGAAAGAGCCGTTTTCCTTCTGGAACCGGATGCAGCATCACACCGTGGATGTTTCCGGCGGCAAAGCCATCGAGCTGATCAAGAGAATGATCGAAGAGTACATGACGCTCTTTACCACCGATAAGTTCAATATCTGTGCGGACGAGACCTTCGACCTTGGAAAAGGAAAATCCAAACCGCTGGCTGATGAAAAAGGCGTTCACCGTCTGTACATCGACTACGTCAAAGAGCTCTGCGAGTTCCTCGTAGCAAAAGGCAAAAAGCCGATGTTCTGGGGCGATATCATCTGTGCGCAGCCGGAGCTGATTCAGGAGCTGCCGAAAGAAACCGTCTGCCTGACCTGGGGCTACGCGGCTGAGCAGCGGGAGCATGAGGCGAAAGTAATGGCAGAAGCAGGCGCAAGACAGTATCTCTGCCCGGGCGTCGGCGGCTGGAATCAG
>CAVBNJ010000259.1:0-4401 GCA_963596755.1 bacterium | reverse complement strand
CAAATCCCTGGATAACTTCGGCTACATTCTTGTAACAGATTCACATCAGGAAGCTATCGATACCGTGGACGCGATTGCACCGGAGCACCTTGAGATCGTAACAAAGAACCCATTCGAAGATATGATGAAGGTACACAATGCCGGAGCCATCTTCCTCGGCGAGAACTCAAGTGAGCCGCTGGGTGACTATTTTGCAGGCCCGAACCACATCCTTCCGACAAACGGAACTGCAAAATTCTTCTCCCCGCTGTCCGTGGACGATTTTGTGAAGAAATCCAGCATCATCTATTATTCCAGAGAAGCTCTTTCCGAGATCCACGAGGATATCGAGAGCTTTGCAAAATCAGAAAGCCTGACGGCACACGCCAATTCGATAGCCGTCCGTTTTGAGGGGGAAGAGTAAGTGGAGAACAGAACAGCCAGCGTAGAACGCGTGACAAAAGAAACAAAAATCCGCATGACCTTAAATCTGGATGGAACGGGAAAAAGTGATATCCACACCGGAATCGGCTTTTTTGACCATATGCTCGACGGCTTTGCCCGCCACGGCCTTTTTGACCTGATCGTTCATGTGGACGGTGATCTTGAGGTGGACGGCCATCACACGATCGAGGACACCGGCATTGTGCTCGGAACTGCGATCCGTGAGGCAGTCGGCGACAAACAGGGCATCCGCCGCTACGGAAACATGATCCTTCCGATGGACGAGACACTGGTGCTCTCGGCTGTGGATCTCTGCGGCAGACCGTACCTCTCTTTCCAGGCAGAATTTACACGGGAAAAAGTAGGAGAGATGGAGACCGAGATGGTAAAAGAGTTTTTCTATGCGATTTCCTATGCGGCACAGATGAACCTGCATCTGAAAGTCCTCGACGGCGGAAACAACCATCACATCATCGAGGCGATGTTCAAAGCATTCGCAAAAGCGCTTGACGAGGCAACCTCCTTCGACCCGAGAATTACCGGCGTGCTCTCGACAAAGGGCAGCCTGTAAGCGAAAAGGAGGAAAAGACGATGGAAGATGCACTGAAAAGCAAATTTACCTGGGCGGACTTTAAGAAAAACAGTGACGGGATGGTTCCCGTTGTCGTACAGGATTTTGAGAACGACGAAGTGCTGATGCTTGCCTACATGAATGAGGAAGCATTTGAGACAACACTCCGCCTCGGAAAAATGACGTACTGGAGCAGAAGCCGCAACGAACTCTGGACGAAGGGACTGACCTCCGGCCATGTGCAGTATGTAAAAAAGCTCCTGATCGACTGCGACAACGATACTATTCTTGCCAAAGTAGAACAGGTCGGTGCTGCGTGCCACACCGGAAACCGCACCTGCTTTTACCGGACACTGGCAGAATAAAAGAGCAGAATAGAAAAAGAACAGAGCATAAAAAGAGCTCCTGGTTCACAGAATACATCTGTGGGACAGGAGCTCTTTTATGCGGTTCTGTATCGTTAAAATGCCATTACAGAAGAATGTATTTTAAGATAAACAGAACAGCCAGGATGTACATGATCACGCTGATCTTTTTCTCTTTTGCTTTTCCGCTCAGGATCTGAATGGCAACATAGGAGATAACGCCCATGGCGATACCCTCGGAGATGCTGTAGAAGAACGGCATCGCACCGATGCAGATGTAGCACGGAATTGCTTCGGAAAGATCATTGAAATCGATGTTGACTACGTTGGTCAGCATGTAGAAGCCTACCACGATCAGTGCCGGAGCCGTTGCAAAGGACGGGATAGCAAGGAAGATCGGGGAGAGGAACAGGGCCAGACCGAAGAGGATTGCGGTGGTAACAGCGGTAAGACCGGTACGGCCGCCTTCGGAAACGCCGGAAGCACTCTCAACGAAAGTCGTTGTGGTAGAGGTACCAAGAACCGCACCTGCGCAGGTAGCAACCGCATCTGCCATCAGCGCGCCCTTGATGCGCGGAAGTTTTCCGTCTTTGTCGAGCATGTTTGCCTTGGAAGATACACCGATCAGGGTTCCGATCGTATCAAACATATCGACAAACAGGAAGGCGAACATGATGACGAAGAACTCGCCTGTTTTCAGAATGGAGAAATCCAGTTTTCCGAAAATCGGGGCAAGGCTCGGAATGGAAAGTCCGTTGGAGAAATCCGGGAACAGGCTGTAGAAGCCGTTTGCCGGGTTCGGAACGTAGAGACTGCATGCCTGGCAGATCATGCCGAGGATCCAGGTCGCAAGAATTCCCCAGAGGATATTTCCTTTTACGTTGCGTACCACAAGAACTGCGGTGAGGATGACACCGATAACTGCGAGCAGAACGGTGATTCCCACATCGTTGAAGGTGCCGGCTACATACTCGGTTCCGTTTAATGCGGCTGCAGACTGCAGGTTGGCATTGTAGGAAGACAGGGAATAGAGGCCTGCCACCGTTGAGGAGTTCGGCAGTACGATTTTGGCATTCTGAAGACCGATGAATGCGATGAACAGACCGATACCGACGCTGACTGCAGATTTCAGACTCATCGGGATGGAATTGAAGATCGCTTCACGCACGTTTGTCAGAGAAAGTACAATAAAGATGATACCTTCTGCAAAAACGGCGGTCAGGGCTGCCTGCCAGCTGTATCCCATGCCGAGAACAACCGTGTAGGCAAAATAGGCGTTCAGGCCCATGCCAGGTGCCAGAGCGAATGGATAATTGGCAAAAATTGCCATCAGCAGGGTGCCAAGGAAGGCTGCCAGAGCCGTTGCGGTGAAGACAGCGCCGTGGTCCATGCCTGTTGCGGAAAGGATGTTCGGGTTGACGGCAAGAATGTATGCCATTGTCATGAACGTGGTAACGCCGGCGATGATCTCGGTCTTGACCGTCGTTCCATTTTCCCGCAGCTTGAAGGTGTTTTCCAACATCTTGCTAAACTTTTCCATAGTTATCTCTCCTTTGATTTTTGTAGGCGAAAATGTCGCCCCATAATATGGAAACATCCTAAATGTTACAATATTATCAAGTAGAATGCAAGAAAGAAACGAAAAGAATCTGAAAAATTCCTGTCGAAAAATTTAATTTTTCTATAGACAAATGTCATAATTTCTTTTATGATAAAAAAGGTGTCGTGTAAAATCCATGTTAAGAAAATGTAAAATATGAAGACAAAAACAGGAAACACATCTTGACAGAAATTTTCACAGGACATCAGAAAAAGACAAGGAAGAAAAAAGAATATGAGTGTAATAGTGTCTTTGATGGGCGGTCTGGGCTTCTTCTTATATGGAATGAAGCTGATGAGTGAAGGACTGCAGAAGGTTGCCGGATCCAAGATGAGAAGCATTCTGGAGGTATTTACGAAGAACCGTGTGATCGGTCTTCTGGTCGGTATTTTCTTTACCGCACTGATTCAGTCCTCCAACGCCACAACTGTTATGGTGGTCAGCTTCGTAAACTCCGGTCTGATGAAACTGGCACAGGCTCCTGGAATTATCCTCGGAGCAAACATCGGTACGACCGTAACGGGACAGCTGATCGCGTTTGACCTTGCGGACATCGCGCCGGTCTTCGTCATCATCGGTGTTCTGATGGTCATGTTCGTAAAAAACAATCTGACCGTCAGCCGTCTCGGAGAGGTTATCTTAGGATTTGGTATCCTGTTTATGGGTATCTCCGGAATTTCCGGCGCCTTAAACGAAGCGAAAGAAATCCCGGCAGTTGTCAATGCCCTCGGTTCCCTGACGAATCCGTTCCTCGCATTTTTAGTCGGATGGGTGGCTACCGCAATCCTGCAGAGCAACTCTGCAACGGTCGGAATCATCATGCTTCTTGCAAGAGAAGGCCTGATGGGACTTCCGATCTGCCTGTTCATGATGCTCGGATGCAACATCGGATGTACGATGTCCGCGATTCTTGCCAGCTTTGGATGCAAAAAAGATGCAAAACGTGCAGCATGCGTCCATCTGCTGTTCAACATCTCCGGAACGATTGTGTGCTCCATCATTTTCCTGCTGTTCGGAAATCAGGTGGTTGACTTCTTTATGAGCATCTCCGGAAACGAAGCAGGCCGTATGATCGCAAACGCAAACTCGATCATCAAAGTATGCCAGGTACTCCTGATGCTGCCGTTTACCCCGCTTCTGGTAAAGGCAACGTACTTTATCATCCGCGGAGACGACGAAGAGGACAAAAAGAAAAAGTTCGAGCTTGCCTACATCAGCTCCAAACATGCTATGTCTCCGACGACGGCAGTCCTGCAGGCTGTCCGTGAGATGGAGCGTATGGCCCAGATGGCAGAGACCAATCTGATCCGTGCGATGAATACGCTGGTAACCCGTGACCAGAAAGAGATCGACGAGGTTTACCGCGTTGAGGAAAACATCAATTTCCTGAACAGAGAGATTACAAACTATCTCGTTCACTTAAATCAGGCATCGCTGCCGAC
>CAVBNJ010000258.1:0-4404 GCA_963596755.1 bacterium | reverse complement strand
GATCGCCATCGATGCGGCGGCGAGCGAGCTGTACGAGGAGAACCGCAATGTCTACTACTTTCCCGGGGAATCCCGCCAGAGCGGAAAGACTGTACTGCGCGACACTGCCGAGATGATCGCCTACTATGAGGAGCTGATCGAAAAATTCCCGATTGCGTCTATCGAAGACGGCCTCTGCGAGGATGATTTCGAGGGCTGGAAAGAGATGACGAAAGCGATCGGCGGTCGGGTGCAGCTTGTCGGCGACGATCTTTTTGTGACGAATGTACGGCGGCTTTCCTGCGGAATTTCTCTCGGCACGGCGAATGCGATCCTGATCAAGGTCAACCAGATCGGAACGCTCTCCGAAGCACTTGATGCTGTAGAAATGGCGCAGCGGGCCGGATACCGCGCCGTGATTTCCCACCGATCGGGAGAGACGGAGGATGATTTTCTCGCGGATCTCGCCGTCGCAGTGGGAGCCGGCCAGATCAAGACCGGAGCGCCGTGCCGTTCCGAGCGGAATGCGAAGTACAATGAGCTGCTGCGGATCGAGGAACACCTGGGAGAAACGGCGAAATACAGGGATCCTTTTCCAAAAATCGAGTAAATAACAGTTGAAATCAAACTCCTGCTATGGTAAAATGATATAAGTTGGCCGTAGGAGGTGTAATTGTGGAAATTTTAAGAACGATTTTGACAGTCATTTATGTCATTGATTGTATTGCTTTAACCGTTGTTGTATTAATGCAGGAAGGAAAACAGCAGGGTCTCGGTGCTATTGCAGGTATCTCAGACAGCTACTGGGGAAGAAACAAAAGCCGTTCTGCAGAAGGAAATCTGATCCGTGCAACAAAGATCATGGCAGTTCTGTTTATTGTACTGTCGGTTGTATTAAACATGAATTTTTAGCAAAGTAAAGACATCCTTATTCCCACAAAAAGGCGTAAGGATGTCTTTTTATACAAAGAGGAGATAGTAAATGAAAGATAATAAAAAGAAAAAAGAGCGGAAGAGAAGCCAGGCATCCCATACGGGGCAGAATGGCGGGAATCATGGCGGCCATGCAGGTCATCCGCGGTCCAGAAGTTCGAAGCTGCTGAAAAACCGCAAGACGCTGCTGATGGATCTCGTGAGCTCAAAAAACTATGAGCCGATGCGTCTGAAAGACATCGCCATGCTGCTGCAGGTACCGAAAGCGAAGCGTTCTGAGCTGGCGGAGGTTATGGAGATTCTGGTAAAAGAGGGAAAGATCGATGTGATCTCCGACGGCCGTTACCAGAAGAGCCGCGGGGCAGCCACAACGACAGAGCGCCGGGAGAAAAGAGACCGCCGCGCCGGGGAGCAGGGCAGAAGAGGCCGCGATGACCGTTTCCGCAGAAAGAACGGAAAAGACGGCGACACCGAAAAGAAACCGAGAATCCAGACTGTTGATATTCAGGCAGTCGTAGACGCCTACCAGATCCCGGAGGAATTCCCGATGCGTGTCCTGACGCAGGCGGAAAAATGTCCGGAGGAAGTCATTCCAAACGATTACAACGGCCGTCTGGATCTGAAAAGCTGGCAGATGGTGACGATCGACGGCGAGGATGCGAAAGACCTTGATGATGCCGTATCTGTCACGAAAGCGGGCGATACCTGGACACTTGGCGTTCACATTGCCGATGTCAGCAATTACGTGCAGGAAAACTCTGCGCTCGACCGCGAGGCATTAAAGCGCGGCACCAGCGTATACCTGCCGGACCGCGTCATCCCGATGCTGCCGAAGCGCCTGTCAAACGGAATCTGTTCCCTGAATGAGGGAAAAGAGCGTCTGGCGCTGTCCTGCATTATGACAATCGACGGAAAAGGCCGTGTGATCGGCCATCAGATTGCTGAGACTGTGATCTGCGTTGACCGGCGCATGACGTATACCGCAGTCAATGCGATCCTGACCGAGCCGGAAGCGCACCCGGAGCTGATGGAGGAATACCGCGAACTCGTTCCGATGTTCCAGAATATGAAAGAGCTCTCTGCGCTGATCCGAAACCGCAGAAAAGAGCGCGGTGCAATCGACTTTGAGTTCCCGGAGAGCAAGGTGATTCTCGATGCAGAGGGTACGCCGGTGGAGATCCGCCCGTATCCGTCCAATGTGGCAACACGTATGATTGAGGATTTCATGCTGATGGCGAACGAGACGGTGGCAGAAGAATACTGCACGCGCGAGATCCCGTTCCTGTACCGTACCCACGACAAGCCGGACGGTGACCGTATGGAAGCGACGCTGACACTGATCCGTGAGCAGGGCATTCCGGTGGAGAAGCGGTCCCATGAGATTACACCGGGCGAGGTGCAGAAGATCCTCACCAGCATCGAGGGAACCCCGGAAGAGCCGCTGATCAGCCGTCTGCTGCTACGGTCGATGGCAAGAGCGATCTATACGCCGGAGTGCAGCGGTCATTTCGGACTGGCAGCGTCGTATTACTGCCACTTTACTTCCCCGATCCGCCGGTACCCGGATCTGCAGATCCACCGCATCATCAAGGACGATCTGCGGGGACGTCTCGACAAGGGCGGCAGAATCGGCAAGTATTCGTCGATTTTACAGCATGTGGCGGAGCAGTCGAGTGCGATGGAGCAGCGCGCCGCAGAGGCAGAGCGAGAGGCTGTGAAGCTGAAAAAAGCCGAATATATGCTGGAGCATGTCGGTGAGGAGTATGATGGTGTCATTTCCGGTGTGACCGGATGGGGCTTCTATGTGGAGCTGCCGAATACCGTTGAGGGACTCGTTCACATTATGACACTCAAAGATGATTATTATAATTTCGATGAAGAAAATTACCGTCTGGTCGGCGAGAAGCACGGAAGAGTTTTCCGTCTTGGAGAACCGGTTCGCGTCCGCGTAAGAAATGCCGAGCCGGCAAACCGGACGATTGATTTTACGTATGTAGAAACCGAAACGGAAACGGAAACAGAATAAATCCCTGGAGGAAAAAGCTATGGCAAAACAAAAAGGAAATCGAATGATTGCCAACAATAAAAAGGCATATCATGACTATTTTATCGAGGATAAATACGAGGCTGGCATCTCTCTTGCCGGTACCGAGGTAAAATCTCTCCGCATGGGAAAATGCAGCATCAAGGAGTCCTTTATCCGTATTGAGCGTGACGAGGTCTACATCTACGGCATGCACATCAGCCCGTATGAGAAAGGCAACATTTTCAACAAAGATCCGCTGCGCATCCGGAAACTGCTGCTGCATGACTATGAGATCCGCAAACTCGAAGCACAGATCAAGGAAAAAGGATATACGCTCGTTCCGTTGCAGGTCTACTTCAAAGGAAGTCTGGTCAAAGTGGAAATCGGTCTGGCACGCGGTAAAAAACTGTACGACAAGCGGCAGGACATCGCGAAGAAGGATCAGAGACGAGAGGCGGAGAGAGACTTCAAGGTCAAGAATTTGTATTAAAATTCCTTGACAAACAGGACGAAGAAAGACTATAATACAATATACGGCAGTTGAAAATGAGAATTCACTGCATCGGGACGATCTGTTTGCGTCCTCGTATCAAAGAAAAGCGTCTGTAGAACCAGCACGGGCTTGTACTGGTTTCGACGGGGGTTTTGAAGTTTGGGAAGCCATTCGTGGACTCCGGGACCGCGTCATCAACCTGGAACCTAAATTTAAACGCAGACGATAATTACGTAGCGTACGCTGCCTAAGTGCGGCGTTGTCAGCTGAATAGTTTTCCGCGGCTGTTCTCCTGGCATCAAACAGATGCGGAGCACTTCGTTTCCAAAGCTTTGCGGAGATGGAAGATTTTATGAAGCTACCGAAGCGGCAAGCCTGTCATCCGGCGTGCCGATGGGGGAATCCTCAATAGAATGACTGTAATGGGAGATGCCTGAATGAATAGGCTTTCGGACAGGGGTTCGATTCCCCTCAGGTCCATACCTGAAAAACCGCTAAAATCCAGTGTTTTAGCGGTTTTTTTGCGTACAAAAAGATAGAACAGCAGGGCTAAATAGTGAATTTCTCTGATTGACGTTATATTCCGTAGAGGGCTATAATATACTTACTATTTTATGGCTGAAAGCCAAAGTGCTTTCTAAGCTGACTTGCGATACGGGAGAGAATGTATGAATTTGAAGTTTGAAGATCAGGAAAAAAATGGAGAAATGAATGGAATTTTAAATGCTCTGGCATCGATCTATACGGGAGCGTTTCTGATTGATTTAAAAGAGGATATGTACAGCTATATTCGGGCGACAGAGCAGATCAGAATGATGCTTGCGGGCATTTCATCGGCACAGCAGGCAATCAATACGGCAATCTGCAAAGTGGTGTCAGAAGAGGAACAGAAAGAAATCCTTACTTTTGTAGATTTATCCACACTTCCTGATCGCATGAAGAAAGAAAAAACGCTGGATACGGAGTATAAGGG
>CAVBNJ010000257.1:0-4436 GCA_963596755.1 bacterium | reverse complement strand
TCGGTATCCTGCGCGCAATCGGAGCTTCTAAGCATAATATTTCACAGATTTTCAATGCCGAAACGCTGATTATCGGGTTAGGCTCGGGATTAATTGGTATTGGAATGACACTGCTGCTGCTGATTCCTGGAAATGCAGTGATTCATGCCATTGTGGGAACGAATTCCGTTAATGCGATACTTCCGGCTGGCAGTGCCGTTCTGCTGGTGGCTTTGAGTATCCTGTTAACCCTGATCGGAGGATGGATTCCTTCGAAGAAAGCAGCAAAAAAAGATCCGGTGACTGCGTTAAGAACGGAATAGCTATGTATCGTTTTTGAAAACTGCGCAGTCAACAGTAAAAATAGCAACATGAGATTAGCAAATAAACATGTCCCCGCTTATAATCGAAGCAAATGAGAGAAAGGGGCAGCGCAACCATGTTGTTTAAAAAATTCAGACAAGGAATCAATTTAGGTGGTTTTCTGTCACAGTATGAAATTATCACAGAGGATCGCGATGAGGAGGTGCTTCGCAGACATTTTGAAACGTTTATTACAGAGACGGATATCGAAAGAATCGCATCCTGGGGATTTGATCATGTGCGGATTCCGATGGACGGATTTCTGTTCTGGGACAGAGAGACGAAGTCGCTGAAAAGGGAGCCGTTGGAGTATCTCGACCGGTGTCTGGAATGGTGTGCGAAGTATCAGCTTTCTGCAGTGATTGATCTTCATAATATCAGCGGACATGTCTATGGACAGATGGATGTTCCGACGGCTCTGATGACAGAAGAAAACCTGCGTGAGGAGTTCCGCAGCTTCTGGGAGCAGATGGCAGAGCATTTTGCCGGATTCCGGAAAACAACACTGATGTTTGAGCTGTTCAACGAGATGGCAGATGCCACGGGATACCGGTGGAATCAGTTATATAAAGAAACCATCCGCCGCATCCGCGAAAAGGACAGCGAGAGATGGGTGCTGGTGGGCAGCAATTATGTCAACAGTGCATCGTATCTGGACCGGCTGGATCTTGTGGAGGATGCGCATGTCTTCTACAATTTCCACTATTACGATCCGAACGTGTTCACCCACCAGAGAGCACACTTTTCCGAAGAGTTTTCCGGTTTCGGAAAAGCAGTCACCTATCCGGGCAGCCTGGAAGAGTATCAGGAGTTTTTAAAAGAGCATCCGCAGTATCGAAAAGAGCATCCGATGTTCGGAGATGAGGATGTCATGAACGATAAGGCATTGATGCTGAAATATCTGGAACCGGCAGAGAAATTCGTGAAATATTCCGGTCGTGAACTCTACTGCGGCGAGTACGGCGTCATCGACAGCGCCAGCGAAGCAGAGGCAATCAAGTGGCTCGGCGATTTCATTGACATATGCAATGAATACAAAATCGGCCATGCAATGTGGAATTACAAATGCCTGGACTTTGAACTGGTCGACCTGGAAGGAAACGTTGTACGGCCGGAAGTTCTGGAATTGCTGAAAGAGAAAAACAAAAAATAAAAAGTTAAAACGATCCGCCGCACGGGAGTGTGAAAATTCCCAGGCGGCGGTTTTTATAATGCCCAGAAGAACAAATGGGATCAAAATGACAGCTCGTAAAGGTTTGACATTTCTAACTTTTTTCGATATAATATACTTTGTTTAAAAAATAACAAACTTATTGTATTGGAGGTATTACCATGAAAGGATGGGAATTTACTGGAACCCACATTCCGCTTAAAATCGTAGAAAAACCGGACCCGCAGGTAAAGCCGGGCTATGTCGTACTGAAGACAAAAGCCGGCGGATTATGCCATTCTGATGTCAGTGCGCTGGAGCATGAGAGCTGGATGCCGTCATTCAATGTACCGGTTATCATGGGACATGAAGTCTGCGGTGAGATCGTTGCAAAGGGCGAAGGCGTAGAAGGTTTTGAAATCGGCGATGTTGTCGCTGTCTGCCCGCTTCATGCAAAGGACGGCACTACTCCGGGATATACCCGCAACGGCGGATATGGCACGATGACGACGGCTCCTGTTGAGCAGCTTGTAAAAGTTCCGGAAGGCGTTACCTACGCACAGGCTGCAGCTGCAACCGACGCAGGCGCAACTGCTTACCACGCTGTTGTTACCGTTGGTGAGATCAAAGCCGGTATGAAAGTCGGCATCATCGGTGTCGGCGGTCTTGGACAGATCGGTGTACGTGTTGCTGTTGTAAAGGGCTGTGAAGTATACGTTGCTACCAGAAAACCGGAAGCACAGGAACTTGCAAAAGAGCTCGGTGCAAAAGAAGTAAAATCCAGCATTCTTGATTTTGCAGATAAAAATCTTGACGTTATCATCGACTTTGCAGGCGGCGGAAAGACCACAGAAGATGCAATCTCTGTTGTTGCTCCTCATGGCCGTGTCGTTCTCGTCGGCATGGCATGCGATTTTGCAAATGTTAACACGATGTCCATCATCATGAAAGAAGTCACCCTCGTTGGTTCTCAGGGCAGCTTCACAAATGAACTGGGCGATGTGATGGCAATGATGGCTACCGGCGAATTAGATCCGATTCTGAACACGATCTCTTTTGAGCAGATTGGCGAAGGTATCGATCTTCTGACCGAAGGAAAAGTAAAAGGACGTCTTGTCTGCGTATACGAAGACTGATTTTCTGCTGTCATGCAGTTATAAAAACAGGCTTGGAATCTTTTTCAGATTTTCCAGGCCTGTTTTGCTTGAAAAAAGGAGTATCATATGAGCAGTACATCCATTCCGGCCATTCTCGTTAATGGCTTTTTAAATTCCGGCAAAACTACATACATTCAAGACTGTCTGAAAAACGACTATTTCTACAAGAAAGGCCGCACGCTCCTGCTTTCTTTTGAAGAAGGCGAAACGGAGTATGAGCTCGAGCTTTTGAAGTCCAGAAATACAGAACTTCTCACGTATTCCCGTTCCGGGGATATTTTGACATTTCTGCAGAATGCGCTGGACGCTTCCGCGCCGGACCGCGTCTATGTCGAGATGAATGCCATGATGCCGGAACTTTATGAGACGCTCGCTTCACTGCTTCGCATCGACTTTTCCATCACGTTGATGGAAGGTACTACGTTTCAGCTGTATCTCACAAATCTGCGCCAGCTTTTACAGAATATGGTGAAGATTTCCCATCAGATCATTTTCAACCGCATGTCCAAAGAGGAATTAGAGCCGTATGGCAATCTCTTCCGCGTCATGAACGGAAAAGCCGCTTACCTCTGGGAAGGCCCCACCGGATACCATGAAAAAGCGTTTGGCGTTATGGTTCCTTTTGATCTGAATGCAGATACGCTCATCCTTTCGGATGAAGACTTCACGCCATTTTATCTTGATGCCCTGGATGCCCCGGCGCATTATGTCGGCAAAGAACTGCACCTGCTCTGTCAGGCCGCACGCTCCGACGAATCATCAGACACATTTCGCGTGGGCCGTCGCGTCATGACCTGCTGTGCCGCAGATATTCAGTTTTTGTCCATCCAATGCCGCACCACAGACGGAACCTGCCCGGAAGACCAGGCATGGATCGAGCTGACAGCAGTTGGAACACTGTGTTCAGACCGCTATGGGCAAAAGTCTCTGATGCTAGAAGTACAAAATCTTGTTCCGGCTAAACCGCCTGAAGATCTTGTGATTGGACTTCGGATTTCATAAGCACGATTCGAAAAAGATTTCTCAAAGTATATAGGGGCTGTCGCACTAACGTGCGGTAGCCCCTTTGCTATTCCCAACACAAAACGCCGAGCTTCGAAAAGCCCGGCGTTCGTGGTATAATCAGTTTATGCTACTAAACAAAATAATACAGAGAGATTATACCTCATTTTCTCTGTATTATCAAATCAAACTTCCGCTGGATTTAGAGATTTCTATTCCATCTGATGATCCGGTTCGTCTGGTAAGTGCCTTTGTGGAGGAAATGGACCTTTCTGAACTGTATAAAACTTACGGCAGGATCAGAAAAAATCAGGCAACACCGCGTCAGATGCTGAAACTCGTTATCTATGCAGCAATGAATCGAATCTATTCAAGCCGGGATATCAGAAAAGCATGTAAACGGGATATCAACTTCATGTATCTCCTGGAAGGAATGCCCGCTCCTGATCATGCAACGGTCGCGCGTTTTATTTCCCTGCATTTTTCTGCCTGTGCAAAAGCACTGCTTGCCCAGATGTCAGATCTGCTCTATCTTCTTGGTGAGATTTCAGGGAAAACCATCTTTATTGACGGAACCAAGATCGAATCGGCAGCGAATAAGTATACTTTTGTATGGAAACGGGCTGTTACGAAAAATCAGGCCCGGTTATACACAAAACTTTCTTCTTTTGTAGCTGAATGCGAAGAACGCTACGGAATCCGAACTGTATACCATGACCGGATATCCATTCACACATTAAAACGGCTGAAAAAGCAGCTGTGCCGCATCAAAGTACAGGAAGGGA
>CAVBNJ010000256.1:0-4449 GCA_963596755.1 bacterium | reverse complement strand
CCGTTTGCCAGTTTGTAGATCAGAACGTTTGCGGATGGGAGTCCGGTTTCTTCTGGTTTCTCGTAGTCGGTTACTTTTACGACTGCGGAACCTGCGATCTCGGTCAGCGGCTCTTTTCTGAGGCCATCCATAATGCCGGCCATCTTGTCCATTCCGCTAAGGCCTGGGAACTCGAAGCTGTCTACTTTGTTCAGGTAACGGCCGTACTCCGCATAGATCTCTTCCAGTCTCTGTTTCAGGGAGCTTCCGATGCTTCTGTAGTAAGCTGCCATCTCGCAGATCAGCATGGAGCCGATGACTGCGTCTTTATCTCTTACATACGGGCCGGCCAGGTATCCGTAGCTCTCCTCGAATCCGAAGATGAAGCGGTCTACTTCGCCGTCTGCCTCAAGGTTTGCAATCTGATCGCCGATCCATTTGAATCCGGTCAGAACGCTGCGGAGTTCAACACCGTAGTGCTCTGCAACGGCATCTGCCAGCGGTGTGGATACGATGGATTTTACAGCAACTGGTTTCTCCGGCATGGTGCCTTTCTCGATGCGGCCTGCGCAGATGTAGTCGAGAAGCAGAACGCCGACTTCGTTTCCGGTTACCAGCTCATAGCTTCCGTCCGGGCATTTCATAGCGATACCAACACGGTCTGCATCCGGGTCAGTAGCCAGCATCAGGTCTGCGCCGGTCTCTTTTGCCAGCTCAAGGCCTTTTTCCAGTGCTGCAAAGATTTCCGGGTTCGGATAACTGCAG
The DNA here is from genome assembly GCA_963596755.1 of bacterium. Lineage (GTDB taxonomy): Bacteria > Bacillota > Clostridia > Lachnospirales > Lachnospiraceae > Fusicatenibacter. Next base: position 3,705 of record CAVBNJ010000256.1, on the reverse strand, counting down.
GTGGTGAAATATCCGTTCGGATACTCCTGCTCCGGAACGATGGTGATATCGGTGATGCCGATATCTTTTAATACACGGGTAACCGGTACAAGACCAGATCCGTTCAGCGGGCTGTAAACGAGTTTCAGTCCGGCAGTCTTGCACAGACCCGGACGAACCTGACGGGATTCGATGGCTTCATACAATGCGTTTTTGCAGTCATCTCCAACGAAACGGATCAGTCCTTCTTCAACGCCCTGTGCAAACGGCATATATTTTACGCCGGTCAGGATATCGGTTTTCTGAATCTCTGCGTATACGATTGCTGCTGCATCATCGGTCATCTGGCATCCGTCCGGGCCGTAAGCTTTGTAGCCATTGTATTTTGCCGGGTTGTGGGATGCGGTTACCATGATACCTGCGTTGCAGTTGTAGTAACGGGTTGCAAAAGAAAGTGCCGGTACCGGCATCAGTGCATCATAAATTCTGACTTTGATTCCGTTTGCGGCCAGAACGCCTGCTGCTGTTTTTGCGAAAACATCGCTCTTGATACGGCTGTCATAGCTGATGGCTACGGTCTGATTTCCGCCCTGTGTTTTTACCCAGTTTGCAAGACCCTGTGTAGCCTGACGAACAACGTAAATATTCATACGGTTCGTTCCTGCTCCCAGCACACCGCGGAGTCCTGCGGTTCCGAATTTCAGGGATACGGCAAAACGATCCTTGATCTCCTCATCGTTTCCTTCAATCCGTGCCAGTTCCGGGTTCAGATCTGCGTCTTCCAGATCGGCTGCCAGCCATCTCTTATACTCTTCCAGATACATGTCTTTGTCTCTCCTGTTCTATTCTTTATTTTTATGTCTCACTCTTATGTCCCAATTCAGCGCCACATAAATGTATGTATAGTCATAATATACCATAACTGGCCCTAAACGGCAATTAAATTTGGTTATTTAAGCAAAATTTTACCGATTCTTTTTCTCTTTTTTCGACTCCATCTGCTGTTTTCAGACAAAACCGGACACAGAAAAAGCGGGAACCTGTCGAAAGATTCCCGCTTTTTCCATGTATTTTTTATTCTTCACCTGGTCTGTGATTATAATCAAATCCGCATTTTTCCAGGAATGCCCGCGCGATCACCGTTGCACCGATCTGGTTCGGGTGAATTCGATCCCAGGCGATGTAGGAAGAATGGCGGTACTGGAAGTAGTCGTTGAAGACGGCCTGCAGGTCGATGAAGCGGCAGCCGTATTTTTCAGCCAGCTCGCTGCAGATCGCACCGTAGGTGTCCATGCGTTTTCTCATCCAGTCCTCAGCGTTTGGCTCCATGTAGTATGGGGTCATGAGGAAAATGCCTTTTACGTTATCTTTTACGGAAAGAATCATCTTTTCGACGTTGGAACGGTACTCCTCCGGGGATACCTGAACATCGGGCATAGCCGGGCAGTCGAACTGTCTCCAGACATCGTTGATACCGATGCAGATGGATACCCAGTCCGGGTTCAGTGAAACAACGTCGCGGTCGAACCGCTGCAGCAGATCACGGCTTGTGTTTCCGCCGATACCGGAGTTTGTGACACGAATATATACCTCCGGATAAAATGCGGACAGCATGTTCTCGATAATTCTGACATAACTCTTTCCGACACTTTCAAATAAACCTTCCCCTACCGGCTGCTCACTCTCCATATCCGTTACGGAATCTCCTGCAAATACAATCCGGTCCATGTGTTCAAAAATCATTTCTTTTGCCTCCCTTAGTCATAAGTAATAGATTTAGAAAACCCTTCTGAGCCCCATTATAGACCTGCATTTTTGCCTGCGCAAGGCATATTTTGCGTAAAAAAATCCGGCCGTGAAACACCATTTTTCAGCGCCCCGCAGCCGGGAATTTCATTTTCTTTTATTACTCAATTCCATCCATATACGTATTGTAAATCGCCGGATCAATATTCTCTTTGATCGACTCATACACGCTCTGGGATGCCTCGCGGATGTCCGCTCTTGTCTGGTCGTCGAGGGTCAGAATCTGTGTTCCGCTCTCCTCGATCGTTGCGATCTTGTCAGCGATACGGGCGTCGGACTGCTCTCTCGCGTACTCGGTCGCAATCTTTGCAGCCTCAGTCATAATTTCCTGCTCATCCTCCGGCAGATTGTTGAAGAAATCGTCGTTGACAATCAGGGAAATCAGATGCGGCAGATGGTTCGTCTCCACCACGTAATCCTGCTGCTCGTACAGATTATTCGAAACGATAACCTCGTACGGGTTCTCCTGCGCATCAATTGTGTGCTGCTGCAGGCCGATGTAAACCTCACTGAAGCTCATCGGCGTCGGGTTGGCACCGATTGCTTTCCAGAATGCGATGTGATAGCTGTTCTCCATCGTACGGATCTTCTGGCCTTTGAAATCAGCCAGACTGTAAACCGGCTTATTCGTACTCATGACACGGAATCCCTGATCCGCCATGCCGAGCAGGTGATAGCCGCCCTCGGTATAGACATTGCTGATCAGACTGTAAAATTCCGGATCATCAATCTTCTCGCGGCACTGATCGAGAGAATCAAATACACACGGCAGATCGAACACGGCAAGATCACTCATGAACGAAACCTGCGGCGCCGTATTCTGTACGACAAACGGAATATCACCGTCCGCACACGTCTCCAGCAGGTCGCGGTCGCCGCCGAGCGTTGAGTTCGCATAAACCTGGATTTTCATCTTTCCGTCACTCAGGTCTGAAACCTCTTCCGCAAACTTCTCAGCAAAAATCTGCGTTACCGTGTCCTCCGGGCTTCCGGTTGCCAGCGGCCAGGAATAGCGCTGTGTCGTCTCTCCATCGGAAGAGCCGCAGCCGGCGAGTGATGCACCGAGCACAACAACAGCGGCAAGCGCCGTCACTTTTCGGAAAAGCTTTTTACTTTTTGTCATCTTTTTCATTGTCTTTCGCTCCTCCTTATAAAATTCCGATCGAAATTGCCGGGATAAACGTAATCAGCAGCAGTGCCGCGAGGAAGAAACCGATCATCGGCATTGCCTTCTTCGCGATCTGCATGACCGGAACGTCTGTCAGGGAGCTTGCCACAAACAGGTTGACACCGATCGGCGGTGTTACAAAACCGATCGCAAGGTTGACAACCATCACAACACCAAACTGAATCGGGCTCATGCCGATCGCCTGTACAATCGGCAGAAGGATCGGCGTCAGAATCAGAATCGCCGGTGTCGTATCCATCACCATTCCGACAATCAGCAGGAACAGGTTGATGATCAGAAGGATCGCAACCTTGCTGTGGAAGTTGTTCAGGATGAACTCGCTGACCGTCTGCGGTACCTGCATCAGCGTCAGCACACGGGAGAATGCAGTTGATGCTGCCAGGATGAACAGGATCGGGGTGAAGGTGCGGATCGCCTCAACCAGAATCGGCCAGATGTCGCGGATGCGGATGCTTTTGTATACAAAGAGGCTGATAATCAGTGCATAAAATACAGAGATAACAGCCGCCTCCGTCGGGGAAGCAACACCGCTGTAGATACAGCCGAGGATGATCACCGGACTCAGCAGGGCGAAAAAGCTCTCTTTCAGCACACGAAGCAGACCCTTGTCGTGCAGCACTTTGACTTCTGCGTGGATCTTCTCTTTATCCTCACCATACCGTTTGCAGTAGTAGACTGCATAGATCATCAGCAGCAGGCCGATCATCAGGCCCGGTACAATTCCGGCGAGG
>CAVBNJ010000255.1:0-4475 GCA_963596755.1 bacterium | reverse complement strand
ATGGAAATATTCAAAAATCTATTGGTTTGAGAACGCGAGCTAAACACGTTTGTCTATGCTTAGACGTAATTAGTTATATTATTTTAAGGAGAAATAGAAAAAACAGGATAGATTTTACTGATAGAATGGGAGCAGAAACTATGGTATAGTAAACTTAGCATAAGAGAAAGGCGATCTATGCGAAACGAATTTGCACGAAATCTGGATCATCCTGCAGCGGACGGTAAAGGAATATGCCGGCATGAGCAGGGAAGAAATCATGGAGTGCATTGAAGGGGAACCGGAAATTGGAAGCAGACGGGTAAATCTGGGAGAGACGAATGTAACGCGTATTTCCGGGCTTACCAATGAGGATAAGGTATACGAAACAAGGAACTGACGATCAGTTTTTGCAGATGATGAATGTGCTGTTTGACAGTGAAATGCCGGAAAAAGAGAAAAAAGAGCGGCTGGAGAAACAGTATGAAATCAAAATGGAAAATGAACTGGGAGAGGAGCTGAGCTTAATGTGTAATTTGTCAGATGTTGTAGAAGAAAAAGCAAGAGAGAAAGGCCTAGAACAGGGAATAGAACAAGGAATAGAACAAGGAATAGAACAGGGCAAATTAGAGATGCTTTTTTCTCTCGTCCGCGACCATATCCTCAATACCAGGGACGCGGCTGCAAGGGCTAAGATGTCGGAGAAAAAATTTATTCAGCTGATGGAGCAAAAGTAAAAATGGAAGAAAAGGTACATGCGATATTTATTTTGGAATACAAATAGAAAAAATGGAATCAACAGATATTTACGCCAGTTAATTAAAAAATATAATCCAGATATTATAGGATTGGCAGAATATATAGACAATGAAAATGAGCTAATCAGTGAGTTGAAGAAAAATGGAATGATTTTTTATGGAACTCCATCAATGGGAAGCAGAATTGTCACGTTATCCAGATTTAAAAATGACGAAATAAAACATAGAAAAGAAGGTACGCATTTTGTTGTAAAAGGATATCCGTATAATGATGGAGAACTGCACAATGTTGTTTTTGTACATCTGCCAAGCAAAAGAGAAGATCACGGAGGGAGACGATCGGTTGTCCTGGAAACGATAAGGGAAGAAGTGAAAGACAGTGATCGAAATGTCATTATTGGAGATTTTAACATGAATCCTTACGAGATGCCAATGATATCGGTACGGGAAATGAATGCCATTCCTACCGCAGAAATCGCCAGAAAAGGGACGAGGCGTTTTGTTGAGAAAGTATATCCGTTTTATTATAATCCAATGTGGAATTTCCTTGGAGATCGAAATGTGCCGCAGGGAACGCATTATTATAGCACCAGTGAGGAAGAATCGATCTATTGGAATTTATTTGATCAGGTAATTGTAAGCAGTTCTTTTGTAGACGATGTACATGTGGACGATATAAAAATTATTGACACATTAGATGAAATTGCTTTTAATAAAAAAGGGAAACCAAATCCAAGCGATCATTTCCCGATTTACTGCGAATTGAGAAGAAAGGAGAGTTAAAATGGAAAGTTTATGGGGAAATTTGCAGATGTTTGCTTCGGACGTAAAGAATCCAAAAGAAATTATGCAGGAGCAGGCTTCAATTTTTAATAACCTGGAGGGAAATCTGGCACTCATTAAGGTAGTGCAGAAAGGTTTGACGGATACAGGAAAAAGAACATTTCAGAAATATGGAAATGATATACAAGCAGATTTTATTTATGTCTTTGAGCTTGGATCGGAATATTTAGCAGAATACACGTATGATGTCTTTTTTTTTTTTTATTGAATTAAGTTTTACCCATTATGTATACAACTCAGTGCAGGGATTGAGGAGGAACTGCAGGAATATTTGGAAGAAGTTGAGTGTTTGGATATGGCAAAACATAGATATAGAATAGACAATGAGAAAATGTTTTTGGAAATGTTAAGAAGAATCTTGTCTACAGAGGAATTGGGAACAATTGTACGCAATATAAATTTACTTGCGAAAGAACAGGAACAGGCAGGGGATATTTTGTAAGAAGATATATCGGCGGCCAACGCAATAGATATAGCAAATAGGGGAGTGCGGTGCAGATCAGAAAGAGCCCCCGTTGCTGATGAAAATTTTGTCAGCAACGGGGCTTTTTCTAATCTCAGAACTTCAACTCCCTGCACCGATTCAAACACCCAAAGATCTCCTGCCGTCTCGGCCGCGCCAGATCCCCAGGCCGGCCCGGGGCGAGAAGCGTTGCGAGGCCTTTTTCATCCATCTGCCTTTCCATCAGATCCACAACCTGCACCAGTGTTTTTCTTCCGTCCATCTTATGCTCCGCCGCATCCAGCAGAAGTGCCGCCAGGCCATTCAGCTGTTCACTGTCGGTAAGCTGTTCCACAGCACGCAGGTCGGTCAGGGACTTGTTGATGAGGATGGATTCGCGTCCCATGACTTTGACTTTCGTGCGGTCGCTTCCCGTCAGACCTTTGCCTGGCTGCGGCCGGCGCTGGAAGGATGGAACGGTGAAGGGGCGCACGGAGGCGGTAAACGGCGGGAATTCTGCTGCGGTGGTTTTCGCGCGTTCGGTGATGTCGTAAGGGATGTATTCTTTCATCTGAATTACCGTATCCGCCACATGAAAGTAGGAGCCTGAGCTTCCGGCGACGAGAATCGATGAGATGCCCAGATTCTCATACAGATCCCTTACGCGGCTGATAAACGGTGTAATCGGCTCTTCGTTATCCGCAACGACGCGCTGCATCAGCTCATCGCGCACCATGAAGTTGGTTGCGGAGGTGTCCTCGTCGATCAGAAAGAGGCTCGTGCCGGACTCGATGCCCTCGATGACATTGGCAGCCTGTGAGGTGCTTCCGCTGGCATCAGCAGTCGAGAACGATGTTGTGTCGCTCTTTCCTGGCAGATCGTGGATGAAGAGAGAGATATCGACGTTGCTGATGCTGCGGGAATCTTCCGAGCGGAGTTTTACCGCGCTTGCATCGGTGATGACGTATTCGCGTCCGTCGCCGGCGATGTGGTTGTATACGCCGCGCTCGAGCGCCTGCAGCAGGGTGGATTTTCCGTGGAAGCCTCCGCCGACGATCAATGTGACGCCGAGCGGGATTCCCATGCCGGAGATCGGGCCGTGGTTCGGGAGATCGAGGGTGACGCGTAAGGATTCCGGTGAAGTAAACGGAACGGCGTGCTTCATCGGCAGATCGGAGACACCGGTCTCGCGCGGGAGAATGGAGCCGTCGGCGATGAAGGCGGCGAGGCCTTTTTCTTTTAATGCGGCACGGATCGCCTGCTGATCCTCCGAGAGTCGGGCAACAGCAGCGCATGCTTTCGGGTCAAGACTGCGGTAGAACAGCGATTTTTCCACGCATCCCGGCAGGAAGTCGAAGAGAATGCGGATCAGCTCCTGCGATGCGATGGTGCGGCCGTTCGCCGGAAATCCGATTTCCATGTTGACGACGAGGCTGCCGTCGGAGGCATTTAAAACACAGGCGGTGCGTTCCAGAATCTCCTGTCCGCAGCGGCTGACACCCAGCAGTCCGCTTTTGCCGGATCCCTTTGCACGGAAGGAATACGGTGCGATCGCACGTGCAAACTGGCGCAGCAGGTAGTCCTGGAGAGCGACGCGTTTCTCGTATGTGTCGTAGAGCGATGCCGGAAACGCGGCGGTTCTTCCATTGACATGGACACTGACGCGCGACGGCGCGGCGAACGGATCGCCCTGTACGTGGTCGATGGAGAGAATATAGCGCGGAAACTGGTAAGCACCGCGGGTCGATTTATAAGCGGGATAGCTTTTGTGGTTGATGCCGAATAAAAGCTGTTTCAGATCATTTGCAGACTGCATGAGAAAAACTCCTTTCAAAACGAATATTGCGGTTCGAAAAGAACCTGTGAACTGTGATAACTATAGCACAGCAGAGAGGAAAAATGCAAAGAAAAAGAGCGAAAAGCCTTCCGGATAGAAGAGAAGACGTTTCGCTCTTTTTTTCGCGTCGCCAGCACGGCAGTGGGAATCGTGTCAGAATTTACGCTGTCTGCTTTGCGCGGCGCGTGCGCTCAAAGTGAATCAGGTAAACGACATTCAGAATAATACCGAACAGCGTCGCCAGCGGTGTCGCAAAACCGATCTGGAACAGCGTCACACCGGCAATTCTGCTCATGAAGTACGAAACCGGAATACGCACCAGGAACGTACTCAAAATGCCCTGCAGTGCCACAAAGAACGTTTTTCCGTTTCCGTTCAGATAACCCATCATAGAGAAGTTGATGCCGACGATCACGCAGTCCACTGCGTAGGAGCGGAGGTAATCGGCTGCGGCCGCGATGACTTCTTTATCATCCGAGAAGAGGCGGGCAAGGAGTGCGCCGTGGGCGAAGCTGAACAGAAAGACGGCAAGTCCCACAAGAACCGTCCAGATCATGCCAAGATACATTGCCGAGCGGGCACGCCGGTATTCTCCGGCACCGACGTTCTGAGCAGA
>CAVBNJ010000254.1:0-4479 GCA_963596755.1 bacterium | reverse complement strand
GTATGACGAGGAGCTGCAGCTTTTGAAAATCAGAGAGGAAAATGAAGTGTATCAGATTCTGTATACACTGTCGATGCTTGTTCTGGCCTCGGCGCCGGTGCTGCAGGAGGATCTTGCGATGATGGAAAAGCTGGACTTTATTTTCTCGAAAGGGAAACTGAGTCTGGAGCTTGGAGGTGTGGAGCCTTCTATTAATACCAAACGGCGGATTTCCATGACGAATGCGCGTCATCCGCTGATGGAAAAATCTTCTGCTGTGCCGCTTCAGCTTTCGCTCGAAGCTCCGCTGCGCGGAATTGTTATCACCGGGCCGAATACAGGTGGGAAAACGGTGGCAATCAAAACGGTTATGCTGAATTGTATTATGGCGCAGTGCGGACTGCATGTGACATGTGAAGCCGCAGATCTCTGTATGAACAGTGCGTATCTCTGTGATATTGGGGATGGTCAGAATCTTTCGGAAAATCTTTCTACTTTTTCGGCGCATATTACGAATGTGCTGGAAGTGCTGCGGGAAGCAGATCAGGACAGCTTTGTTATTATGGATGAGCTTGGTTCCGGCACGGATCCGACGGAAGGCATGGGGATCGCGATTGCGATTCTGGAAGAACTTCGGAAAAGCGGCGCAAACTTTCTTGTCACGACACATTATCCGGAAGTGAAAGAATATGCATCCAGAACGGAAGGGATTCAGAATGCACGCATGTCTTTCGATCAGGAAACGTTACGTCCGACGTATCAGATGATCATCGGCGAAGCGGGAGCAAGCTGTGCGTTTTACATTGCGGACCGGCTCGGCATGCCGCGGGAGATGCTGAAAACTGCGGTTCGTGCTGCCTATGGTGAAGATGCGCTGGGATCGTATGATTTCCAGTCACCGGAGGACACGGTTGTGAAAAAATCCAATGCCAAAATCCGCAAGGTCAAAGTTTCGAAAAAGAACGCAGATCTTAGTCAGAAATTTCAGATCGGTGACAGCGTGATGGTTTATCCGGACAAAAAAATCGGCATTGTCTGCGTTCCAGTCAATGAGAAAGGTGTGCTGCGTGTCCAGCTCTCGGATAAAAAAATCTGGATTAACCACAAACGTGTCAAAATCCTCGTCGCCACGAGCGAACTGTACCCGGAAGATTATGATTTTTCTATTATTTTTGATACGGTGGAAAACAGGAAAAAGCGGCATGAAATGGAACGAAAGTATACAGACACGGTAATTGAAATGCAGGAAGAATAATGGGGGATTTTTTATGAAGCGTAATATAAAAGCAATGGAAGACAAGTATCGTCTTTCCGCGCTGGATCTGGTGGAAGAGGTTTTTACGGAGCATGCGGATGCGGCGGAGGGAAAGCTGGTTCGGGGACTGGTGGAGGAAATTCGGGCGAAAAGGTATTATCTGCCGGAGTTGGAACTGGTTATGGTGGATGAGACGGACTGTGTGATTGGGTATGCGATGTTTTCGCGGTTTGCGATTGAGGGGAAATATGAAAATCAGCTGCTGCTTCTCTCGCCGGTGGCGGTGAAAACGGAATTGCAGAGACAGCATATTTCTAAGAATTTGCTGGAATATGGGTTTAAAGCGGCAAAGAAAATGGGGTTTGAGGCTGTTCTTGTTGAGGGGGATCCGCGGAATTACCGGAGCAGGGGATTTTTGCCGAGTTGTCAGTTTGGGATTACTCCATGCCAGGATATTCATCTGCCGCATCCGGACTGCATGATGGTGAAAGAATTGAAAAAGGGAGCTTTGGATGAAATGAGCGGGGTGGTTTCATATGCGTTTTATGAATCACTTACTTAACTTCGTAAATGCTTGACATTTCAAACGGACTGCTTCTATAATAAAGGGTAAGGAAATCAGATGCAGAAAGGATTTCCTTATCCTTATTTTTTCGAACAAAAATCAAAGATAATATCTTCCCGGTGTTCTGCCGGACATTTTCCAGAAATCAGAAATAAATAGGAACTATGAGACCTGCTACAGAAAAGGAGGTTTTCTTTGTATTGCAGTGTATTATCAGCCACGGTATCGGGTATGGAGATGGTTCCGGTGCAGGTGGAGGCGGATGTCAGTGACGGCATGCCGCAGTTTACGATGGTCGGCTATGTGAGTGCTCAGGTGAAGGAGGCGCAGGACCGTGTGCGGACGGCGCTTAAAAATCTGGGGATTTCGCTGCCGCCGAAGCGGATTACGATTAATTTATCTCCGGCGGATGTCCGGAAGGAGGGATCGCGGTTTGATCTTCCGATAGCGGCCGCCGTGTTGATGACGCTTGGCCGGATTCCGGCGGGTTCACTTCGGAAGACGATGCTGCTCGGGGAGCTGGGGCTTGACGGGCATGTGCAGGAGATCAGCGGAGTATTTCCGGCAGCGGCGAAGGCGCGGGAGCTGGGATGTACCACGCTTCTCGTACCGGCGGGAAATGCTGCGGAGGGGAGTCTGGTCGGAGGGCTTCGCGTTGTTGGAATCCAGAATCTGCAGGAATTACTTACTTATTGCAGTGAGGGAAAAGCGCCGCCGCTTCCGCCGGCAGAAAAACAGAAGAAACAGGATGGGAAAGAGCCCGATTTTTCCGAAGTTCAGGGGCAGACGGCAGCCCGGCGGGCGGCACTCATTGCGGCGGCCGGATTCCACAATCTGCTGATGCTCGGTCCTCCGGGCAGCGGGAAATCGATGATTGCGAGACGCATTCCTACTATCATGCCGCCGATGTCGGAGGAAGAGCAGATGGAGGTGACGAGGATCTACAGCATCGCGGGAATGCTTGCCAAAGGCGAGGGGGTCCGCCGGGAGCGTCCGTTTCGCGCGCCGCATCACACGATGTCGCCGCAGGCTCTTGCAGGCGGGGGAAAGCAGCCGTCCCCGGGAGAAATCACGCTGGCACACCGAGGTGTTCTCTTTCTCGATGAACTTCCGGAGATGACGCGAACAACGATCGAGGTCCTGCGTCAGCCGCTTGAGGAGCATCGGATTGTGATTTCAAGAGTCAGCGGAAATTACGTTTTTCCGGCGTCGTTTCTGATGGTAGCGGCGATGAATCCCTGCCCCTGCGGGTTTTACCCAGATTTATCGCGCTGTACCTGCGCACCCGGCGACATCAGCCGGTATCTCTCGAGAGTCAGCCAGCCTTTCCTCGACCGCATGGATCTCTGCGTGCAGGTGGAGGCGCTCTCCTACGAGGATCTGCACGGCGAGGAAAAGTGTGAATCTTCGGCCCAGATGCGGGAAAAAGCGACGGCGGCAGCCGCGATTCAGGCGGCGCGCTACCGGCAGGAAGCGATTCATTTCAACAGCGAACTGAAAGCAGGACAGATCGAGAAATACTGCATTCTGGAAAAGGCGGCAGAAGAGCTTTTGGAAGATGCTTTTCGGCGTCTGCGCCTCAGCGCCCGGTCATACCACGGGATCATCCGCACCGCGCGGACCATCGCGGATCTGGACGGGGCGGTCAAAATCGGGGTGCCGCATATCAGCGAGGCGATCTGCTTTCGAAGCGCCGACAAAAGTATATGGAGGATCTGACGCATGGCGATGGAAATTTTTACGGTCAGCCGGGGGCAGGAGGGTTATCCGGAGCGGCTTATGCCGTTTGCGGACATGCCGTCCCGGCTCTACGTGCGGGGTGCGCTGCCGGCAGATGAACAGAAGACGGCGGCGATTGTGGGCGCGCGGATGTGTACGGCGTACGGGAAAAGCCAGGCGGCCTTTTTCGCACAGGTGCTGGCGGCAAACGGCGTGGCGGTGATCAGCGGACTGGCGTGCGGCATCGACGCGGCGGCACACGAGGGAGCACTGCGGGGGCATGGGAAAACCGTTGCCGTGCTGGGCTGCGGCGTGGATATCTGCTATCCGAAGCAGAATTTTCCGCTGTTCCGAAAAATGATGGAAATGGGAGGCGGTGTCTTAAGCGAGTTTCCGCCGGGCGCAGAGCCGCTTCCGTGGCATTTTCCGATCCGGAACCGCGTGATCAGTGCGCTGGCGGATGTGGTGATCGTCATTGAGGCGAAAGAGAAGAGCGGTTCCCTGATCACGGCGGACTACGCGCTGGAGCAGGGGAAAACGGTATTTGCCCTGCCCGGCCGGACAACGGATGCGACAAGCCGCGGCTGCAACCGGCTGATTGCGCAGGGGGCGGAAATTGCACTCTCACCCGAATCCATTCTCGAGGAGCTGGGTGTGAAAAAAGCCAGAACGAAAAGAGCCGCACCGCGCCCGCATTACGGAAAAGAGGCGGAACAGGTGCTGAAAACGCTTGCGGCGGAACCGCAGAATCTCGCACAGCTTGCCGTCAGCACCGGAATCCCGCTGCAGGAGCTCACCGGGATTCTGCTGGCACTTGAGATTGACGGCGTGATCGCGGAGAATCCGCCGGGCGTATATATGGCGATAGTATAAAAACAGCGCCCCAAAGAAAGGTTCTGTGATATTTTGCTTCGTGCACAATTATAATAGAAGAAAAAGAAAAAAGGGGGATCTTCTGCAC
>CAVBNJ010000253.1:0-4497 GCA_963596755.1 bacterium | reverse complement strand
GTCTCTACTACACGCTCAAAGCTCATGCCGGCTTCCTCACACTCGACGATTTTTTTCACGATCAGCGTTTCGCCGATGGATGCACTCTTCGAATTGAAAACGTGGATTTTCAGGTTTTCATTCTCCTCCTGCGCCAGGTTTGCTCCGAGCACGGCGCTGTTGTAGGAGCCGCTGAGCTGTGCGGAAAGCGTTACCGCGTAGCACCGTTCTGCTCCGTTCAGGAAAGATTTACGGAAATAATCCGGCGACGGGCAGGCAGATTTCGGGCACTCCGGGGATTCTGCCACTTTCTTTAAAAAGTATTTCTGGTCGAAAGTCTCATCATCCAGAATGGATTCGCCGCCGACTTCCAGCGTCAGCGGTGCAATCTCAATGTTTCCTCTTTTTTTCATATCTGCTGTCAGTTCACAGCAGCTGTCTGCGACAATGTGAAAACTCATATATTTTGTCCCTCCAAACTTACCTCCGCCTTTTCCAGCGGATATTTCGTATTTCAAATCACCGTACTTTTTCAAACCTTTTCTTGTAGGGACGAATCCGACACAGTGAATTTTTTGATAATTTATCATGTAGTTTTGATAACTACATTTAATCATAACACACTTACCCCCTTATTGCAAAAAGTTTTTTCCTTTCCTTGTCGCCCACCCCTTTTTGCGGTATACTACGATCATACGACTTTTTTGCTTTTTGGAGGTTTTCCCGTATGAAATGGCATTTTTCCGATTCGGTCAGCCTGGAGCTTCTCTCTTTTTCTGAGGCTGAAAAAACGTGCGCGGAGCTGCCCGGATTTTCTCTTTTCCGGCGCAGTCTGCAGAAAGAACGGATTGAATACTGCCGCGCGGAGCTGCTGCCCGGCTGCCTTGTCGGTTCGCTTGCCGTCCCGGACAAGACGCACCCGCTCCACCATGCGCTCTCACTCGCCTTTTATCTCGATTCCTCCCGGCTCATCCTGGCTGCGGACGAACAGGAACTTCCTGCCTTAAAAGAACGGCTTTTTCCGGAAGAACCGCTCGACACCTCCGACGTGTTCCACCTGTTCTTCGCATTTCTGGAATCGCTGATTCAGGAGGATATGCTCTTTTTGCAGAATTTTGAGAAACGCCTCGCGACGATCGAGGAATCCCTTCTCGATACCCTGCCAAAAGAACTGCAGAGGACGCTGATCACGATCCGGCGGGAACTTCTTGTGTTTCACGCCTACTACCAGCAGCTTCTCGACATGTGCGAGATTCTCTCCGAGGATGAAAACCACTTTCTTCCCCCGGAATGCGCCCGCCAGTTTGCGCGCCTCGGAAACCGTGTGGACCGTCTGTACGACCATACCCAGATGCTGCGCGAGTACGCCCTGCAGATCCGCGAGATGCAGCAGGCCCAGATCGACCTGCGCCAGAACGATACGATGCGGATTCTGACGGTCGTCTCAACGCTTTTCTTCCCGCTCTCGCTGATCGCCGGCTGGTACGGCATGAACTTTACGCATATGCCGGAGCTTTCTGCCCCGTATGCGTACTTTATCCTGATCGGCGTCTGTATTCTCATTGTTGCTGTTGAAATTTGGTATTTTAAAAAGAAAGGCTGGTTTTAACTACGGATGATTATCCTGCAGATTACACAGTTAAAGAATTTTATGAACACGCTGCTCCGCCTCGAGACGTTTGACCGTTTTCCGGTCTCGGAAGCATCGATCACAACGTTTACGACGTTTTCCATCGACGGCAGTCTCCACACGGATTTTTTCGATCCTGATGACGCGCAGCTTTTAAAGGAAAAAGGACGCACGCGGCTTCTCTGGAAGGATGTGAAATCGTTCTGCTACTCTGTTATTAAAGGAAAACGGACACCACTGCAGTTCAAGTTTGTGTTCCAGCTTCCGCAGGCTGCGTGCGAGAAAATGATTGCAGACCATGCGCTGCCGTTTGAAATTGAGAATGTCTTCGGATGCTTTCTGAATTTTCAATATAAGGACGGCAAACTCCTTCTCACGACAGGCACTTCCCTCAAAGTCTTCACGATGGACAAGTCGCTCGACCGCGTTTTCGATGAGGAAGTGCGCCAGTTCCTGCTGAAACATGAAATTGCGTTTGAAGAACAGATTTAAAAAATACTTCTATAGAAAGGTTCTATTCTCATGAATCAGATTATTATGTGGATCATGGCCATCGGCGCGGTACTCGGCGGACTTGACCGGATCGCGGGCAACCGCTTCGGACTTGGAAAACGGTTTGAGGAGGGTTTTAACCTGCTCGGGCCGACGGCGCTCTCTATGGCGGGCATCATCTGCCTGACGCCGCTTCTCTCCCGCTTTCTGCGTTTTGCCCTCGTTCCGCTCTGGAACCGCTTCGGACTTGATGCGGGGCTGCTTTCCGGCATTCTCGCAATCGATATGGGCGGTTATCAGCTTGCCGGGGAGCTCTCCTCGTCACAGGAAATGGTGCGCTACGCGGGACTCGTCGTTGCGGCGACGCTCGGCTGTACGATCACATTCACGATTCCGGTCGGCATGGGGATGTTAAAAGGCAATGACCGTCTCTTTTTCTCCCGCGGTATGCTGATCGGCACGGGCACACTTCCGGTTACGCTGATTGTCGGCGGACTGCTCTCGGGGCTTTCTTTCCTGCAGATCGTGATCCAGTCGCTCCCGGTGCTTCTCTTCTGCTTTCTGCTGATGTTCGGTATCTGGCGTTTCCCGGATGCCACGGTGCGCGCGTTTACGGTATTTGCAAACGTGATCCGTCTGCTGACGACAGTTGGCCTGATTGCTGGTTCATTCTGCTATATGACCGGCTTTTCACTGCTTCCGGGTCTTACCCCTCTTGAGGATGCGATGGCGGTCGTCTCCTCGATCGGCATTGTGCTGCTCGGCAGCCTTCCGACAGCGGAACTATTACAGCGCGCCCTGAAAAAGCCGCTTTCCTTTATTGGAAGAAAAACCGGCATGAACGACAGCAGCGCCGCCGGACTTCTGATGGGTATTGTCAGCCCCGTTCCGGCAATCACGATGATGGAAAAGATGGACGAACGCGGAAAGATTGTGAATGCAGCCTTTCTCGTCTCCGCCGCCTCAACGCTTGCCGCACATATGGGCTTTACGTTCGGCACCGACCCGGATTTTGTCGTGCCGCTCCTTGTCGCAAAGCTCGCCGGAGGCATTGCCGCCGTCTGCGCCGCGCTGCTTTTCACGAAAAAATCTGCTTAATTGTCTGAAAGCATACATAGCAACACAATAAGACCTGCGCCGTTTGAAAGCGCAGGTCTTATTGTGTTTCTTATTCATTTTCAATTTCTTATTTCAGCATATCCTCTTTGATGATTCCATGCTCCTTCAGCAGATCGCCGACTACATTTCCATCCACCAGCTTCAGCAGAGGTTTTTTCAGCAGGTTCAGCGGTCCAGGAAGCTCGATTTCCAGCGGGGATTTTCCATCCATCAGTTTCACGGAGCTGTCCAGCAGGTCGCGGATATCGTAAACGCTGCCCCATACCTCCGGCACGCCGCGGTCTACGCCGAGGAGTCCGTAAACAGCCTCCATTGCAGTACGAACGGAATACTCGGTTGTGAAGATGGTATCTCTCGGTGTCTCAGCGAACTGTCCAAGGAATGCGAAGTTTACGCAGCCATCCGGGATGACATCCGGGCGGTCGCCCTTTCTTCTCGGCATAAAGAATGCGGTGATGTACGGCATCATGGTCGGTACGCAGACGGCGCTGTTCTCTGCCAGCTCCGGAATCTGGTCAACCGGCACGCCGAGGTGATACAGCCACTCTTCGGTGATCTCTTTGCCGGTGCACTCTTTCATCGGTTTCTTCACATAGTCGCCAGGTACGTCGGTGAACAGGCTGTAAACCCATACGCATACCTTGTCTTTATCCTGATCTTTGAACTGACCCTGACGGTTGATGGTCCAGCTTAAGAGCCACTTGGAATCCTGACAGCTTACGATACCGCCGGTAACAACCTTTCCGGTTCTCGGGTCACGTTTGCAGATATTGGTGATATACGGAATGATCTTGTCGTCGAGTGTGGTAATCGTTGCGGATTCCCAGTTCGTCTTTGCGATATCGGAGCAGAATTTCTCCGGATGGCCAAAGGACGGGTCCTGTTTCGCAATGTTTTTCCACAGGCTCCAGCAGCCGCTCGTGCGGACCTCAGCGTCACCGTTCGGTGCATGGTTCTGATCGCCGTAGATCGTGCCTTCGGTGCAGCTTCCGTTGGTGACGAAGACGAGATCATTCTCGGTCAGAACGATGCCTTTCTCCACGCCGTTTACTTTGCACTCAATGGCTTTTGCGACTTTCTTGCCGTCGTTGATTTCAAAAATAACGTTCGTTACTTCGGTGTTGAACTGGAACTCTACGCCTGCGTCCTCAAGGTATTTCTTCATCGGAAGAATCAGGGACTCATACTGGTTGTATTTCGTAAATTTCAGTGCGGAGAAGTCCGGCAGGCCGCCGATATGATGAATGAATCTCTGGAAATACAGCTTCATCTCCAGT
>CAVBNJ010000252.1:0-4511 GCA_963596755.1 bacterium | reverse complement strand
GTTTCCACCAAACCCTTAAGCTGGTCGGGACAGGTTATCAACAACTTTACGGTTGATTTCAAAGACGGAAGAGTCGTTGACTGCCACGCAGAGCAGGGCGAGGAAGTTCTGAAAAAGATGTTCGCCATGGATGACGGCGCTTCGATGCTCGGCGAGGTTGCACTCGTTCCGAAAGAATCCCCGATCAACCAGTCCGGACTGATGTTCTTCAATACGCTGTTTGATGAAAACGCATGCTGCCACGTTGCCGCAGGTGCCGGATTCTCTGAGGTGCTTGACGGATTTATGGATATGAGTGATGAAGAAATCCTGGCAAAAGGTGTCAATGATTCCCTGATCCACGTTGACTTCATGGTTGGATCGGATGACCTGCACATCGTTGGTATCCGCGAGGATGGAAGCGAGACCGATGTCTTTGTGAACGGTACCTGGGCAGAATAATTCACCCCATTTTTTCCATCACTTTGCAGAATACCACCGCCGCAATCGTACTCGCCGCCGTCGCCGCAAGTGCCGGCCCGACAATTGCCGTCGGATGCACGCTGCCGTACTGACTGCGGTACGCGATAATGTTGACGGGAATGAGCTGCAGCGAAGAGATATTTAAAATCAAAAACGTACACATTTCCCGGTTCGCGGTTCCTTTTGGAACTGCGGCCGGGTTTTTCTTTTTCCGCCGCTCTTCCTCCAGTTTTTCAAACGCTTCCATCGCCTCCAGCCCCGGCGGCGTCGCAGCCGCGCCGAGGCCGAACACATTGCAGATCATATTCATCCCCGCCGCCCGCATCGCAGGATGATCTTCCGGCACTTCCGGAAACAAAAACCGCAGCACCGGCCCCATCCGTTTCACCAGCCCGTCAATCATTCCCGCCTTCTTCGCAATCTCCATCAGCCCCGCCCAGAACCCCGTCACCCCAACCAGCGAAACCGCCAGCACCACCGCCTCCCTCGAAGCCCGAATCACCCCATCCGTCACCTCCGGCATCCGCCCCTGTACCGCACCGTATGCGATGCCTAGAAGCAGCATGGAACTCCATAAAATGTTCATTGTATCACCTGATTGGAAAAGATCTTTATAAAAATATGCTGCCTTTATATTTTCCATGATTTTGAAAAACAAAAATACCGGGCAATACACAAATTTCTTCGAGTATTGCCCGGTACTTTTTCATTTAAGAAATCACTTTCCAGCCTTCTCTTTTCTCATATACGGATTTCTCCACAGCGAAATCACAAGTTCTGCTGCCATGAAGCACCAGATGATCGGCTCGCACCAGATTACAGCGCTGTAGTGGTATCTTGGAATGAATACCATTGCAAAGATAATCTTTCCGAACAGCTCAATAAAGCTCGACAGCAACGGAAGAATTTTTTCTCCCAATGCCTGAAGGGCCAGCCGGCTGCAGTTGACGAGGCCGAGGGCGAAGAAGAACGGGATGGCTACGCGGAGGTAGCGGGCGCCGTTTCCGAGGACGGTCGGGTCGGAGGAGCCGGAGATCAGGTGTACCAGGGTCGGTGCAAATGGGGTGACGCAGATAATCAGAATGATGGTTACGCTGAAGCAGAATAAGTACGCATAGCGGATGCCTTTATGTACGCGCTCCCGGTTATCTGCACCGCGGTTCTGCGCGACGTAGGTGTTGACGGCCTGTGCCATCGAGGAAAGCGGCATCATCGAGAACGAAAACAGCTTTCTCGCAGCGGTATGTCCGGCGATGGTTTCATATCCGAGGCTGTTGATGCCCGGCTGCAGGACGATTGAACCGACGTAAATAATACTGCTCATGAATCCCATCGAAAATCCCTGCGCCAGCAGATCCGCATACAGTCCGCGATCCGGCGCGAAGTGGCGTTTTTCCGGAAGCAGGATTTTTGCTTTTGTAACAATATAAATCAGGCAGAGCACCACGGAAATTCCCTGTGCAATGACTGTTGCGATTGCCGCACCGCGGACTCCCATACCGAAGGAACGGATAAACAGCAGGTCGAGCACGATGTTCACCAGTGATGAAAAGATCAGGAACACGAGCGGCATGAAGCTGTTTCCGATCGCCCGCAGCAGGCCGGAGCACAGGTTGTAGGCGAACATGACGAACAGGAAAATCGAGAGAATCGAAATGTAGCTATAGGATTCCTCGAGAATCTCCGCCGGTGTTTTCAGCAGGCGCAGCAGCGGATGCATGAAGATCGTTGCCAGAATGGTGACCACCAGTGTGACGGCAATGCCGATGACGATACACGATGCAACCGATTTTTTCATCCGGTCCGTCTCCTGCCGTCCAAAGCATCGCGCCGTGACGATCGCAAGGCCGTTTCCGACGCCGAATGTAAATCCGGTCATCATCTCATAGATGGATGAGCAGGCACCCATCGCCGCAATCGACGAGTCGCCGAGTGTATAGCCGACGATCAACGTATCCATCGTGTTGTAAATCTGCTGGAACACGCGGGACGCCATGATCGGCAGGGCAAAAAGCAGCAGAGATTTCAGGATCGGGCCGTGAAGCAGATCGACCTGAGCACTCCGCCGGGTTTGTGTCTGTGACATAAAAAAATTCCTCCCTCTGAAATAGTACATTGTTACCATTATATCAGACGGGAGGAACTACTGTGCAAGGAAAATGCTTAAATTCCTAAAAAAATACAATAATACAAAACTTTTACGGATTTTCATCTATGATCGTGCATGTTCCGCCTTTTTCTTCGAAGTAATCCTGCATCTGCGCCGACAGCACGTTCACATCCTCATACTGCTCCGGCTGCACATGATTCGAAATCCAGGCATCACCGCCCTCGTACAGGATCTGGTACTGGCTGTTATAGGAAGCTTCATACACATACGATTCCCCGTCGAGCGTGCATTCATAGCGAACAGTTCGAAGCGAATCCTCATCCCGCAGCTGTGATTCCGTGTATATCCGAAGCGCGATCGCCGCTCCAATCAGAACAAAAATCGCCGCAAATACACCGACAAACGCATACCGGATCACTTTCCGTCTCCGCACTGCCTGCTGCACCAGCTGATCATTTAAGACCGCAAGCTGCTGCGCAATCTCATTTAATTCAGAAGGCTGCTCCTCCTCCACTTCCGGCCCGCCGCCCAGCAGCACGCTCACCGGCACATCAAACAGCTCCGCCATCCGTTCCAGCATCACCGCATCCGGAACCGAAATCCCTTTCTCCCATTTCGAAATCGTCTGCCGCACCACATGTAACTGCTCCGCCAGCGTCTCCTGGGAATATCCATTTTTCTTTCGCAGTGTTTTGATGTTATCACTCAACATAACTGTGTCCTCCTCGTATTTGATGGGCCTATCATACGACAAAAGCTAGTGTTGCGGCAAGCAACGAAAAATAACATGGCAAATTAGGTTGTATTTATCCTAAAATTTATATATACTATAGAAAAAAGTCTTAAGGAGGTACCCAAATGACTATCGACACAAAAACCTTAATTTCCATTTCCGAAGCAAACCAGAATTTTTCCAAAGTCGCCCGCCTGGTAGACGAATGCGGTTCCGCTGTGATTCTGAAAAACAATGTTCCAAGATACCTTGTCATTGATTTCAGCAAGGCCGAACAGGAAACTACTGCATCCGACGATGATGTTTTAAGCATCTCAAAACGCCTGATGGAACAGAACAAAGAAGCATACGAGGTACTTGCCAAATGAAACGATTGAGTAAAGAGCAGATTCTTATGCTGCATACTCAGTTGATTCAGCAGACTGGAGGAAGTGACGGAGTCAGAGATTACAATTTACTGGACTCCGCTCTCGAAACGCCCTTCCAGTCTTTTGGTGGAGAAGACTTGTACCCCACCCTGCAGGCAAAAGCTGCAAGACTGGGCTATGGTCTGATCAAAAATCATTGTATGATTGACGGCAACAAACGAATCGGCACACACGCCATGCTTGTTTTTCTTGCCGTAAACGGAATCGAGCTGAGCTATACGCAGAAAGAATTATATGAAACCATTCTTGGTGTCGCGGCCGGAACTATTACTTATGAAGAACTGCTGGAATGGATTCTGGAACATCAAAATTAAATCGTATTATTTTCTAAATGCCGGAACAAATGAGAATTTTTGTTCCGGTATTTTTTATAAAAATCAATTTTTCGCCAGAAAAATCGTCGTTTTATCTGTTTTAATAGAGTTATCAAAAAGAAAGGAGCTCAAAACTATGACAAAAGACGAAATCAGAACCGCCGGACGCCTTGCTCATGATGCTTATTATGAAAAAGGCTATGATGCCGGCAGAAAAATTGCGGATGATCTGATAGGCCGCATGGTGTTGGATGGCTCTAATACGCCTGAAAACATCAGTGTTTTTGAAGATGCCACCGGATACAGTTACAAATAAGCTTTTCTTATCTTAGATATCGTAACTGTTTCCTGGTCGGACGGCTGTCGGATACAGAACTACGATGGCTGTCGGACCACTGAATTTCATACTTAGGTAATTGCGAAACACGTTCACAATCCTAATTAAAAATGTCTTAAGAATCCTG
>CAVBNJ010000251.1:0-4512 GCA_963596755.1 bacterium | reverse complement strand
GCGCAAAACTATTGAAAAACCAGACGAACCTGTGGTAAGCTATGGGTGAAAAAAGACAAAACAAAAGTACCCGGCTACCGGGCGTAAAATAAAAGGAGGATCACAGGAAATGGACAAAAAATGGTGGAAAGAAGCCGTCGTTTATCAGATTTATCCGCGCAGCTTCATGGACAGCAACGGAGACGGTATCGGAGATTTAAATGGTATCACTTCCCGCCTCGATTACTTAAAGGATCTCGGCGTGGATGTTATCTGGCTTTCCCCGGTATACCAGTCACCGAACGATGACAACGGATACGACATCAGCGATTATCAGGCGATCATGCAGGAGTTTGGAACGATGGAAGACTTCGACCGCATGCTTTCCGAGATGCACAAAAGAGGCATCAAACTGGTGATGGACCTCGTTGTCAACCATTCATCCGACGAGCACAAATGGTTTGTCGAGAGCCGCAAATCAAAAGACAACCCGTACCGTGATTACTACATCTGGCGCGATCCGAAAGACGGAAAAGAGCCGAACAACTGGGGAAGCTGCTTCTCAGGCTCCGCATGGGAGTACGATAAAGAGACCGAGATGTATTATCTCCACCTGTTCTCCAAAAAACAGCCTGACCTGAACTGGGAGAACCCGACCGTAAGAAAAGAAGTTTTTGACATGATGAACTGGTGGTGCGAGAAAGGCATCGACGGTTTCCGCATGGACGTCATCAGCATGATCTCCAAACCGGACGGACTGCCGGATGGAAAAGTGCCGGAGGGCGGACTCTACGGCGATTCCGGCTGTGTCAACGGACCGCATGTACATGAGTATCTGCAGGAGATGAACAAAGAGGTTCTGTCCAAATACGATCTGATGACGGTCGGCGAGTGTGCCGGCGTTACCATTGAGGAGGCAGAAAAATACGCATCCGCAGACGGCAAAGAACTCAGCATGGTCTTCCAGTTTGAGCTGGTTGAGCTGGCAGGCGGAAAATACGGCAAATGGACCGACAAACGTGTACCGCTCAAAGACTTCAAACGTGTCATGACATCCTGGCAGACCGAGCTGGAAGGAAAAGCATGGAACAGCCTCTTCCTCGGAAACCACGATCAGCCGCGCTGCGTATCACGTTTCGGCGATGATTCACCGGAATACCGCGCGGTAAGTGCAAAAATGCTGGCTACCTGCCTTCATATGATGCAGGGTACCCCGTACGTATACCAGGGCGATGAGCTCGGCATGAAAAATGTTCCGTTCAACGACCTCTCCGAGTTCCGCGATATCGAGAGCATCAACG
Organism: bacterium; assembly: GCA_963596755.1. Lineage (GTDB taxonomy): Bacteria > Bacillota > Clostridia > Lachnospirales > Lachnospiraceae > Fusicatenibacter. The sequence continues at coordinate 3,232 of CAVBNJ010000251.1, read as the reverse complement.
CATTCCACGAGCTGACCGAAGCCGGAAAAGTAGCGCCGGACGACATGATGCGCTACCTGAACCTGCGCGGAAGAGACAACGCGAGAACCCCGATGCAGTGGGATGACAGCGCAAATGCAGGCTTCACCACCGGCACACCGTGGATCAAGGTCGGACCGGATTACGAGACCGTCAACGCAAAGAACGAGATGGCAGATCCGGATTCCGTATACAATTATTACAAGAAACTGATCCATCTCCGCAAAGAGAAGGAGATCATGGTTTACGGAACGTACGAGCTGCTCGATCCGGAAGACGAAGCACTGTACGTATATACCAGAACCTTAGGCGATCAGAAACTTCTTGTGATGTGTAACTTCACAAAAGAAGAGCAGGAGTACGCTGTTCCGGCAGAATTTGCAGGAGCAGAGGTACTGATCAGCAACTATCCGCAGGACGGCGCAGCAGCGGGGGTAAGAAAACTGCGCGCTTATGAGGCGGTTGTTCTGGAAACAAAATAATGTGAGACGCAGAGGAACCTGTGGCAGGAAAAAAAGCTCTGCCGCAGGTTCTTTTTTGCAGAATGCAGAAGAAAGGGGAAACAAAAACGATGAAACCATATCTGAAAATGGAGACACATCCACTTGCAAATCCGGCAAACGTGGTAAAAGGCGACAAATACCGCATCACCGTACTGACCGAATATCTTCTCCGCCTCGAGTACAGCGAGGACGGCGAATTTATCGATGCGGCATCCCAGACGGTGATAAACCGCGATTTTCCAACCGTGGAATTTTCCGTCAAAGACACCGGCGATGAGCTGGAGCTGCGCACAAAGTATGTGCAGCTGAACTACAACAAGAAAGCATTCTCCGCAAACGGACTGACCTGCAAGAAAAACGCCGTCGGCATCGGTTCCATACCGGCATGGCACTACGGCGATCCGGCACAGGATCTCGGCGGAACGGCTCGCACGCTTGATCAGGTGAACGGTGCCTGTGAGCTGGAATCCGGCATCATGTCCTGGTTCGGCTCTGCTGTGCTGGACGACTCGAAATCCCTTCTGATGACCGAGGACGGCTGGGTAGCACCGAGAAAGAAAGGTGTGCAGGATCTGTACTTCTTCGGATATGGCTGGAACTTCCGCCAGGCGTTAAAGGATTTCTATCACCTCTGCGGCAAGACGCCGATGCTTCCCCGTTTCGCACTTGGAAACTGGTGGAGCCGTTACTGGCGATACAGTGAAGATTCCTATATGAAACTGATGGAAGATTTCGACAAAGAGGGCGTTCCGTTCTCTGTTGCGGTCATCGATATGGACTGGCACCGCGTGGACGATGTGGATCCGAAATACGGCAGCGGCTGGACCGGCTACAGCTGGAATAAAAAGCTCTTCCCGGACCCGGAGCGATTTCTTGGAAAGCTCCACGCACGCGGCATGAAGACGACGCTGAACGTTCACCCGGCTGACGGAATCCGTGCCTACGAGGACTGCTACCCGGAAGTGGCAAAAGAGATGGGCGTGGATGCCGAAAAAGAAGAGCCGGTCAACTTTGATATCGCCGATCCGAAATTCCTCGACGTGTATCTGGACAAAGTGCATCATCCGATGGAAAAACAGGGCGTTGACTTCTGGTGGATCGACTGGCAGCAGGGGCAGAGCACAAAAATCGAGGGCCTGGATCCACTGTGGATGCTGAACCATTACCATTTCCTCGACAGCGGAAGAGACGGAAAACGTCCGATGACCTTCTCCCGCTACGCAGGACCTGGTTCCCACCGCTATCCGGTCGGATTCTCCGGAGACACCCATATTACCTGGGATTCTCTCGATTTCCAGCCTTACTTTACCAGCACCGCATCGAACATCGGCTACGGCTGGTGGAGCCATGATATCGGCGGCCATATGCTCGGCTACCGCGATGACGAGCTCGAGGCAAGATGGTACCAGTACGGCGTATTCTCCCCGATCAACCGTCTGCACAGCTCCAACAGTGCCTTCAGCGGAAAAGAGCCGTGGAACTTTGAGATGGAAGTGCGCCATACGATGGATGATTTTCTCCGTCTGCGCCACAGACTCGTGCCGTATCTGTACACGATGAACTACCGTGCGTGGAAAGAAGACACACCGATCGTTGTTCCGATGTACTATGATTACCCGGAGACTGTCGTCTGGGGCAGAAACCTGGCTCCGAACCAGTATTTCTTCGGAAGCGAACTGATGGTAACACCGGTGACCACAAAACGCATTCCGGAGCTGAAACGCGCGAAGACGAAAGTATGGCTGCCGGAGGGAACCTGGTTTGACTTCTTCAACGGAATGGTTTACGAGGGCGGCAGAACCATGAACCTGTACCGCACACTCGAAGAGATTCCGGTTCTTGCAAAAGCAGGTGCCATCATTCCGATGACCGAGAAGATCAGCGCGCTCGACGCAGCATCCAACCCGAATGAGCTGACCGTGCGCGTTTATGCAGGTGCAGACAATGCGTTCACCCTGTATGAGGATGATAACACCTCGATGGCATATGAAAACGGAGACTGTGCACAGACTCCGATGAAACTCGACTGGGCAGCGCGTAAGTTTACGATTGCACCGGTTACAGGAAATCAGAACCTCGTTCCGGAGAGCAGAACGTATTGTGTGGAATTCGGCGGAAGTACGGCAGAAGCAGCGAAAGTGCTGGTAAACGGCGCAGAAGCGGATGCGAAAGCAGAAGCAAAAGACGGACTCCTTGTCATCACCGTAACAGGCGTAAAACCGCAGGATACCGTTGAAATCTGCCTGCCAAAGGACACCGAAATTGCCAAGAACGATGTAATGACCCGCGCGATGGACGTGCTGCTGCATGCCCAGATGAGCTACGTCACCAAAGAGCAGATCGCAGGACTTCTTGCCAGAGCAGACGGAAAAACAGCAATTCTGGCTGCCGAGCTGCAGAGCATGGATCTCTCCGATGATCTGCGCGGCGCACTGCTGGAGATCATCACGGCATAAAAAACGGATTTACAGAAAACGGATTCTGTGATACGATACATACAAAGAAAAAGAAGAGAGCGTGGCAGAGTATTCTGTCAGGCTCTCTTCTTGAGGTATGAAACAGGAGGAATTGTAACGTGGGAAAATACATCATGGCATTCGATGCCGGTACAACGAGCAACCGCTGTATTCTGTTTGATCGGAAAGGGCAGATTGTAAGCCTTGCACAGAAGGAATTTACCCAGCGTTTCCCAAAACCGGGCTGGGTGGAGC
>CAVBNJ010000250.1:0-4523 GCA_963596755.1 bacterium | reverse complement strand
GGCAACGACAAAGAGCACGGCGACCGCATACTTTGCCGGAATCCACGAGAGCATGAAGTAGGCGACGCTCTCCGCACTGCTTCGGCCGACGACACCGACAAACGTACCTGCGGCGAGGAAGATCAGCAGCATTGTGATGATGTTTTTATCCCCGATGCCCTGTCCCATCAGTGCGAGTTTTTCTTCGAACGGAACCGCGCGGTTCTGGAGACAGGCGACGAGGATCGCGGCCAGAAACGCGACAACGATGGGGATGTTGTAGAAGCCCATCGGGATTTTCAAAATATACTCAGAATAAATGCCGAGCCCCAGGTAAAACACCAGAAAAACGGCGATCGGGAGCAGGGCAGATGGCTTTCCTTTTTTCATAGAAGCAAATACCAGACCTTTCGTGTGAATTTCCATGTGACGAATAGTATTATTCTATCATCTGTGGGGAAAATCGTAAAGACTCAAAAAGTGCCGGATTCCGCAGATACTGGAAATCCGGCACTCTTTATAAGAGGTGCTTTGCTGTGCAATTTATAAGTGTTATTTAGCAAGGAGCATCATAATCTGATTGCTTCTGTTTACAAATTTTGTCATCTCGTCCGGAGAGAGCGGTTTGTGGCTGATCATGGCCAGATCATACAGCTGCTCGCAGAACAGGGATGTGTTGTCATTCTCACCGTTTTTCAGAATGTACTGAACAAGCGGATGTTTTGCATTCAGGATCAGAGTTTCCTGTCCGCCGAACATGGACGGATCCATGCCGGTCATGCCGTACATCTTCATCATATCCTGCATCCGGCGGCTTTCCTCAGAGAGGGTTACCATGGAGGATACATTCTCATCTTTCAGATTCTCAACTTTGACGGTCAGGTCTTTCTTGTCCAGAACTTTGCGGAAGAGATCAGTCAGTGTATTGGTAGCGTCGGTCAGATCCTCAGCAGAATCCTCTTTCATGTCTGCGGTCAGATCGGCATCGATGCGCTGGAAGGTTACATGCTCGTTGTAACGCTCTGCATGGGTGATGAATGCGGAGTCGATGTTGTGTTTCAGGATAACAGCGTCCATGCCCTGACTGCGGAACATGTTGATGTACTGGCTCTGCTGAACTTCATCAGTGACGTAGTAAACAGTCGTTTTCTCCGGCTCTTTCTTCTCGTCAGCATTCTCAGTATTTTCCGTATTCTCAGCAGTTTCGGTGCTTTCTGTATTTTCAGCCTTCTCTTCGGTATTTTCTGCCGGAGCTTCTTCTTTCTTATTCTCGTTGATGCAGTCCTCGAGGGTCAGATATTTGCCGTCGATATTCTTGAACAGGATGTAGTCCATCATCTTCTTGGAGAATTTTTCATCTTTGATGCATCCGTATTTGATGAATGGATTGATATCATCCCAGTATTTCTCGTAGTTCTCGCGGTCGGTCTTGCACATGCCGGACAGCTTGTCTGCGAACTTCTTGGAGATGTAATCGGAAATCTTCTTTACAAATCCGTCGTTCTGCAGTGCGCTTCGGGATACGTTCAGCGGCAGATCCGGGCAGTCGATGACACCTTTTAAGAGCATCAGATATTCCGGAATGACTTCTTTGATGTTGTCGGCGATAAATACCTGATTGTTGTACAGTTTAATAGTTCCTTCAATGGAATCGTACTCGGTGTTGATGCGCGGGAAGTACAGGATACCTTTCAGGTTGAACGGATAGTCCATGTTCAGGTGGATCCAGAACAGCGGCTCGCGGTAATCGTTGAAGACTTTGCGGTAGAACTCTTTGTAGTCCTCATCGCTGCACTCGTTCGGATGTTTCGTCCACAGCGGGTGAATATCGCTGATGGAAACCGGACGTTTGTTGATTTTAACTTTCTCTTTTGCCGGAGAAACCTCAACCTGCTCTTTGGTGCCGTCCTCTTTTTCTTTCTCTTCGTATTTTGCATCCTCGTGGATGTGCTCAACAACAACGTCGTCGTCTTTTAATTCGCTCTCGTCGATCGTCTCATACTCCTGCGGTGCGTTTGCCTTGGACAGGAAAATTTCAACCGGCATGAAGGAGCAGTATTTCTCGAGCACTTCGCGGACACGGTACTCGTTGGCGAACTCGAGGCAGTCCTCATTGAGAAACAGGGTGATTTCGGAACCAACGGTTGTCTTGCTGCCTTCCGACATATCGTACTCGGTGCTTCCGTCACAGGTCCAGTGTACCGGAGTGGATCCTTCTTTATAGGAAAGGGTATCGATGTGAACTTCGTCTGCTACCATGAAAGCAGAGTAGAAGCCGAGACCGAAGTGACCGATCATCTGATCCGGGTTGGTTTTGTCTTTATATTTCTCCAGAAACTCGGTAGCGCCGGAGAAAGCGATCTGGGTAATGTATTCTTCGACTTCGTCAGCCGTCATACCGATACCATTATCGATGAATTTCAGGGTTTTCTCATCCGGGTTTACGATGACCTGAATCGATGCTTTGTAGTCATCCGGCAGTGTATATTCGCCCATGCCGTCGAGCTTTTTCAGTTTGGTGATGGCATCGCAGCCGTTGGAAACGAGCTCGCGGACGAAGATGTCGTGATCGGAATACATCCATTTTTTGATAATCGGGAAAATATTGTCGCTGTTGATTGAAAGATTTCCATGTTTCGCACTCATGAGAAACACACTCCTTTTCTTATAAAAATATTTTGTCCCAGCAAGGTGGGAATTGTATGCTTTTGTCTTGTGTGCAGTCTTTTTTGCTGCTCTGATAGTTATAGTAATACTGGCACAGGGAAAAGTCAAGAAAAAATTAGCACTCAAGGAAAAAGAGTGCTAACAAAACGGCGAAAAGTATTGATTTTACTGGGGTTTCGGGACTTTCTAAAGTTTTTGTAAAGTGCCCAAAATGGGAGCTGCGGCTGTTTTCAAAGGGGCGGCGGTATGGTAGAATAGAAGAAACCGGAAACAGGCAAATAAAAAGGAGAATGCGAATGACGAATGCAACGAAAGCGGCGCTGGAAGCGTCTTTGAAGAAGCTGCTGTTAAAGAAGCCGCTGGACAAAATTACGATCAACGATCTGACGACAGACTGCGGAATCAGCCGCATGGCGTTTTATTATCATTTTAAAGATATCTACGATCTCGTCGAGTGGTCCTGCCTGGAGGATGCGAAAAAAGCACTGCAGGGGAAAAAGACGTACGAGACGTGGCAGGAGGGACTGATGCAGATTTTTGAGGCGGTGCTCGAGAACAAACCGTTTATTATGAATGTCTACCATTCCGTGAGCCGCGAGCAGATCGAGACGTATCTCTTTCATCTGACGCATGATCTCTTATACGGCGTGGTGCAGGAAAAAGCAAAGGGAAGCGGCATCTCCGAGGAGGATCAGAGCTTTATCGCAGATTTCTATAAGTACAGTTTCACCGGCGTCATGCTCGACTGGATCAAGGACGGCATGAAACGGGATTACCACGAAATTGCGGAGAAAATGCACCGCACGGTGGAAGGAAACGTGGTCCATTCCATTGAAAATTTCCAGAAAAGCAGATAAATTACTTTACAAAACAGGGCGGGTGATAAAAATTTTATCATTCGCCCTGTTTTGTAAATGGAAAAGCGGGGAAAAATGAAGTAGGATACAAATTGTCAACAGACAACAGCAGTACAACAGAAACTTGGAAAAGATAAAAAGCAGCATAACAAATACAAACCCGGAAATAAAAAAATTCCGGCGGCCGTATTTTTGAAAAGAAAGGATGAACGTCTATGTCAAAAAAAGGATTAAAATTCGGAATCGCATCAGCAGCAGTCATCGGAGCTGGAGCAGCAGTGCTGCAGGCAAAAAACAAGAGTGAAGCAAAGAAAGCAGCGGAGACAACCACTGTGAAATCAGATCCAAAGAATGATTACCGCAACACCGAGCGCGGAAAAGATAAGAAAAACAGCAAAGGTATTTATTACACCAACGGAAACTACGAAGCTTTCGCAAGACCGGAAAAACCGGAAGGCGTTGATGAGAAGAGCGCTTACATCGTAGGAAGCGGCCTTGCAGCTCTCGCAGCAGCGTGCTTCCTCGTAAGAGACGGTCAGATGAAAGGCGATCATATCCACATCCTGGAGGCCATGGACATCGCCGGCGGTGCCTGCGACGGTATTTACGATCCGACCCGCGGCTACATCATGAGAGGCGGCCGTGAGATGGAGAACCATTTCGAGTGCCTGTGGGATCTGTTCCACAGCATCCCGTCGATTGAGACACCTGGCGTATCCGTTCTCGACGAGTATTACTGGCTGAACAAAAAAGACCCGAACTACTCCCTGTGCCGTGCAACGAAGAACCGCGGCGAGGATGCCCACACCGACGGCAAATTCAACCTGAGCGAAAAAGGCTGCATGGAGATCATGAAACTCTTCATGACAAGAGACGAGGATCTGTACGACAAGACGATCGAGGATGTCTTCGATGATGAAGTCTTCAATTCCACCTTCTGGCTGTACTGGAGAACGATGTTCGCGTTTGAAAACTGGCACAGCGCACTGGAGATGAAGCTGTATTTCCAGAGATTCATTC
>CAVBNJ010000249.1:0-4531 GCA_963596755.1 bacterium | reverse complement strand
GCTGATGGGAATCGCCGAGCATCCGTTTGACGGTTCCTGGGGATATCAGGTAACAGGCTACTATGCGCCGACCTCCCGCTACGGAACACCGAAAGAGTTTAAATATCTTGTCGATTATCTGCATAAAAATAAAATCGGCGTCATTCTCGACTGGGTACCGGCGCACTTCCCGAAAGATGCGCATGGCCTTGCCGATTTCGACGGCCAGCCGCTGTACGAATACGCTGACCCGAGAAAGGGCGAGCACCCGGAGTGGGGAACCAAAATTTTTGATTACGGCAAAAATGAGGTCAAGAACTTCATGCTGGCAAACGCGCTCTACTGGGTAGAAGAATATCATGTTGACGGTCTCCGTGTGGATGCGGTTGCTTCGATGCTGTACCTCGACTACGGAAAAGAGCCGGGCCAGTGGGTGCCGAACAAAAACGGCGGAAACGAAAATCTTGAAGCTGTCGAATTCTTCAAACACCTGAATACGCTGGTACGCGGACGAAACAAGGGCGTGATTATGATCGCCGAGGAGTCCACAACATGGCCGAAAGTAACAGGAAGCGTAGAAGACGGCGGTCTGCATTTCTCCTACAAATGGAATATGGGATGGATGCACGACTTCCTCGATTACATGAAGCTCGATCCGTACTTCCGCAAATACAACCATAACAAGATGACGTTCGGCATGACGTATGCATTTTCCGAGAACTACATTCTGGTGCTGTCGCACGATGAGGTCGTTCACCTGAAATGCTCGATGATCAACAAAATGCCGGGCGATCTGGATGAGAAATTCAAAAACCTGATGGTAGGCTATGCATTCATGTTCGGCCACCCGGGCAAAAAGCTGCTGTTCATGGGACAGGATTTCGGCCAGCTCCGCGAGTGGAGCGAGGAACGCGAGATCGACTGGTTCCTGCTGGCAGACGAGGGACATCAGCATCTGCAGACATTCTTCAGTGATCTGCTGAAAATGTACCGCAAGTACCCGGCGCTCTACGCAAACGACTGCGGCTACGAAGGCTTCCAGTGGATCAACGCAAACGACGGCGACCGCAGCATCTACAGCTTCGTCCGCTGGTCACCGACAGGCAAGAACAATCTGCTGTTCGTCTGCAACTTCACACCAGTCGAGCGGCCGGACTACATGTGCGGTGTGCCGCGCAAAAAACAGTACCGCCTGATCCTCGACAGCTCCGACGCGAAATACGGCGGCCCAACCGAAAAACGCCAGGCAGTCTACCGCGCCAAAGACGGCGAATGCGACGGCCAGCCATACCGGATTGCATACTCACTTCCGGCGTATGGAGTGGCGGTGTTCAGTTTCTAAATAAAATCATTTTCATTTATATAATGACCGACAGAGAAAAGAAATCTGCCGGTCATTGTGTTTTCAGGAAATTTCGGGTATCATAAAGAAAGAGTAAATGCACGGGAAAGGAGGACACATATGGCGAAAAATATTGCAATTGGAATACAGGATTTTGGAGATCTGATCCGAAATGAGTATTTTTATATCGATAAAACAGCATGGATTCGGGAATGGTGGGAAAGCGGAGATCTTGTCACCCTGATTACCAGGCCGCGTCGGTTTGGAAAAACATTGAACATGAGCATGCTGGAGTATTTTTTTGCAAACCGCCATGAGCAGGATCGGGCGTTGTTTGAAGAACTGGAGATCTGGAAAGATCCGAAATACAGAAACTTGCAGGGTACATTTCCAGTGATCAGCCTTTCTTTTGCGAATATAAAAGAAAAACGCTATGCCGATGCAAGAAAAAAGATTTGTCAGTTACTGACCGATTTGTATGCAGACTATGCATTTCTGAAAGAAGAAAAATTCCTTGAAAAAGGCGAACGGGAATTTTTTGACCGCGTTTCTGCTGATATGGATGATGCAGATGCAACGATGGCAATCTATTATCTGTCTAAATTTCTGTGCCGTTATTATGGAAAGAAAGTCATTATTCTTTTAGATGAGTATGACACACCTATGCAGGAAGCGTATGTGGATGGTTACTGGAAAGAATTGACTTCCTTTACCCGTGGACTTTTGAATGCGAGCTTTAAGACAAATCCGTGGATAGAACGTGGAGTGATGACAGGAATTACCAGAGTCAGCAAAGAATCCGTTTTTTCAGATCTGAATAATCTGGAAGTTGTAACGACAACTTCGGAAAAGTACAGCACCTCGTTTGGTTTTACAGAAAAAGAAGTTTTTCAGGCACTCGAAGACTGTCACCTGGAAAAAGAAAAGGAACAGGTGAAGCGATGGTACGATGGATTTATTTTCGGAAAAGAAAAGGATATTTATAATCCATGGTCTATTTTGAATTTTCTGGATAAAGGTCAGTATACGACGTACTGGGCCAATACAAGTTCAAACAGTTTTGTCGGAAAACTTCTGCGGGAAGGAAATCGAAAAATAAAAGAGAAATTTGAATTGCTCCTTCAGGGGAAAAGTGTATGGTCGGCCATTGAGGAACAGATCGTATACGATCGTCTGGAGGGAAGTGAAAAGGCTGTCTGGAGTCTTCTGCTTGCCAGCGGCTATCTGAAAGTAATTTCCTATGAAACATATCAGTCCATCCCGGAAGGAGCGCAGCCATTGTATCAGCTTGCCCTGACCAATCTGGAAGTAAAGCTGATGTTTCAGGAAATGGTACGTGACTGGTTTGCATCCGTGGAGGAGAATTATAACGATTTTATTCGGGCGATGCTGGAAAATGATATTGATGCAATGAATGAATATATCAATCGGATCACCAGAGTGAGCTTCAGCTATTTTGATACAGGAAGCGATGCTTCCGGCGAAGAACCAGAACGATTCTATCATGGATTTGTGCTGGGACTGCTTGTGGAACTGCAGAACCGCTATCTGTTGAGGTCAAATCGTGAGAGCGGATTCGGCAGATATGATGTGATGATGGAACCGAAAGATAAGAATGGGGATGCTTATATTCTTGAGTTTAAAGTGAAAAACAAAAGAAAAGAAGCAAACCTGGAAGAAACACTGGCGGCAGCTAAAAAACAGATCGAAGAAAAACAGTATGCAGCAGAACTGATTTCACGCGGAATTGCAGAAGAACGCATTCACAGTTATGGATTTGTGTTTGAAGGAAAACAGGTGTTGATTGGATGAGAGGAAAAAGAAAAGAACAGATGGAAGTTCCCAAAATCCAGTCAGTCAGCGATCGGATTTCCTATCTTACAGCCACGGAGCATCCGCTTTCGGCGAATGTTGTGTTGGTCGAGGGGGATAGGTTTCTCTGGGTATACGATGTGGGGAGCCATCCTGCGGTTCCGGGGATTCTGAAGGAAAGGGCAGAACAGACAGGAAAAGAAATCTGTGTTGTTTTATCTCATTTTCACCCAGACCATATCGGGAATCTGCCGGAGATTTCGTGTGAGGAGATTTATCAGGGGAAAAATACGTTTCGCTATACAAAAACAGGAACGGTGATAGAAGAAGATACGTGGTTTCAGGACGGAGAAGTGCAGCTGCATTTGTTTCCAATTCCATCAAGCCACGCCAAAGGATCGCTTGCGCTGGAAGTGGATGAGACGTGGTGTTTTCTCGGCGATGCGGCATATGCGATGCAGAAAAACGGCCAGACCGTGTATAATGCAGAGCGGCTGCTGGCGGAAATCCGTGTTCTGCAGAAGGTACAGGCACCGTGGCTTTTGCTGAGTCACAGGGAACCGTTTCAGCGGAAAAAAGAAGATGTGCTGGAATGGTTGGAAGCAATTTACGCGAAGCGGAAACAGGGAGAGCCATATATTCGTGTGAATTATGAGTAACTGTTAAAGACACCCCAGCGCTCATGACAAGGAGTCATTCTCGAGGCTGGGGTTGCTATTGCAAAAAATGTTCAAGATTTTAAAGAATGTGAATATGACAAACTGGAAGTTGTCTAATTCATTTTTAAAGGATTATCTAATACATAATACAAAGAAATATGCTCATCTCCATTTCTTGTAATTCGAGTATTTTCTTTTACAAAGCGGAAACCACTTTTTTCAATAACTCTTTTTGATTGACTATTTATAACAGAATGGCTACACATTAAGTAATCATAATTTTCTTTTTCAAAGCAGAATTTAATTACTCTATTAACAGCTTCTGGCATTAAGCCTTTTCCCCAATAATCTTTACTTAATACATATCCTATTTCTCTTCCTACTAAATTCTCATACTCATCACTCAACGAAAGACTAAGCGTTTCAAGTCCTAATGAACCTATTACTTTATGATTTTCTTTCAATTCTAAAGCAAAGGTCTTTTTCCCTTTAATAAACATCTCCAAAATGGTTTTTGATTCTTGAATTGATGTATGTGGATTCCATCCAGCCATTTGACCTACTCCATCAACTTTTGCATACTCAAAAAAGTCTTCTAAATCCATTTCACTCCATTCTCTAATGATTAGTCTATCTGTTTCAAGCACAACACCTGTTAAATCAACATTTGCATTCATAAATCTATCACTCCTCAATCAATTCCGATTGAGATTTCACCTGTTTTAAGAGAGTTAATAAC
>CAVBNJ010000248.1:0-4552 GCA_963596755.1 bacterium | reverse complement strand
AGCAGAGTAGCAGATATCACACAAATATGATATAGTGATAGAACGGATCGAGATATTAAAATGGCATGGATGTCCTCCTGAAAATTTTGCGGAGCGGATAAGAAAAAGGGAGGAATCACATGAAACAAAAAGACACAGAAACGAAGGCATATATGCGGGAAAATAAAGTATTTGCGGATGCCTTCAACTATCTGATTTACAACGGCAGAAAAGAAATTAAGCCGGAAAACCTGAAGGAACTTGATACGACAGAACTGGTGCAGCTTGTTGCTTCGGAGAAGAATCAGAAAAAAGAAGCAGTTCAGAAGTACCGCGATGTTTTGAAATCTGCTGTGATTATGCAGGATCAAAGTGCGACATATCTGGTACTTGGAATCGAAAATCAGAGTGAAGTTCACTACGCAATGCCGGTGCGGAATATGATCTATGACGCGCTGCAGTATGGAACACAGGTTGCAGCGATTGCGTCTGCCAACAAAGCAAAAGGAACGGCAAAAACAAGCGCAGAATTTCTGTCGGGATTCTGTAAAGAAGATAAACTTTTACCAGTCATTACGCTGGTTATTCATTTCGGGGCAGATCCATGGGATGGTGCACGATCATTGTATGAAATGATGGATCTGGAAAAAGAAGAACTGCGTGCTTTTGTGCAGGATTATAAAATTCATCTGATTGATCCGGCGAGTATGAAACCGGAAGAACTCGAAAAGTTTTCGACAAGTCTGCGGGGCGTGCTGGGGTATATTAAATATTCTCGGGATAAAGAAAAACTGCTGGCTTTCATGAAGAATCATTCGGAAATGATGATGGAAATCCAGGCAGTGCGCGTGATAGAAGCGATTATGAAAACAACCATAAAAATTCCAGAAGAAGAGGAGGTAGTAGATATGAGTAATGCAATTGAAGAGTTGCTGCATGACAGCAGAGAAGAAGGTATCCAGCAGGGAACCGTTCTCACATTGAAAAAACTTGTTCAGGACGGTATTCTGAGTGTACAGGAGGCTGCGCGACGTGCAAACATGACGGAATCAGCATTTGAGATGGAAATGCAAAAGGGATAAAGAACAAATAACAGGAAAAAGAAGAAGTGCCGCACAGAGAAATACTGTAAGGCACTTCTTCTTTTTGGGTTAAAGTGTTGCCTGCATGGAAGGATTCTCATCGGGCTTCGTAATTTCACGGGAAATCGTACGTCGCCATGAAAAACTAAGGCTTGCCCCCGCAGCCAGGGAAAAGCAAAGGGTTACTGCCGGAGTAAAGGCAATTCCGTACATTCCGAAGAAATAACGCATCGCAAACAGAATCGGAAGATAGCACAGGCCTTTATCCAGCAGTGCCGCGAAGGTGGCGTACGAGGCTTTTCCTGTGGAATGCAGGAACGTCTGGCAGAGCTGGTAGAGGCCGTAGAACGGGCCGGTTGCGAGGCTGGCGAGCAGCATGGTGCGGCTGTAGGAGAGTACCGTTCCGTTGTCGATGAAAAACGAGATCAGCGAATCACGGAAGAGAAATCCCAGAATGGCGAGAATGGAACCGAGCACCACAGTAAACAGGCCCGTACTGCGGAGCAGGCGGTTCATACGGGGGAGGTTTCCGCGGCCGTAGGTGTAGGAAATGGCGGGCTGCAGCCCCATACAGATGCCCATTGCGAGCATCGAGATCAGCATGCCGATTTTGCCGGCGACACCCTGCGCGGCGAGTGCGGTGGGGCCGTAGGATGCCATCATGCGGTTGGCAATAACATTCGAGACACTCATCAGAATCGTGCTGCAGGCGAGCGGCACACCGAGAGACAGAACAGAAAGTGAGATTTCTTTCTTCAGCGTAAACAGGCGCGGGGAAAGAGAGAACGCTTTCTGTTTTTTTGTGATGTAATACAGAAGATACGCATCGCTGATCAGGTTTCCAAGCACGGTGGCAAGCGCAGCACCAGCGACATCCCAGGAAAAGACGAGGATGAACAGCGCATCGAGCAGAATATTGGACACCGTGCCGAGCAGGTTTGCCGCCATGGACTGCACCGCGGAGCCGTCTGCGCGGATCAGATTGGCGAAGACATTATTGAACATCAGAAACGGCGCGCCAAGTCCGATAATACGGAGATACGCGGCAGCGTAAGAACGAGTGGCAGCATCCGCACCGAGTGCCGTGCAGATCGCATCGGGAAAGGCAAGGAGCAGGGCAGAAAACAGAAAGCCGAGAAACAGCGATGCATAGCAGCAAAAGCTGGTGCAGGATTTGATTTTATCGGATTCTTTCCGCCCGAAGGCCAGCGAGAGAAACGTACATCCGCCGCTTCCGAACAGTGTTCCAAGCCCGGAAAGAATGGAAAAGAGCGGTGCGCATAAGGAAAGCGCGGCGATTTTTGCAGGATCACCGGTCTGTCCGATGAAAAAGGTGTCTGCCATGTTGTAGAGTACCATGACAAGCATGATGAGAATCGTCGGAATGCAGAGATTCCGGAATAATTGGGAAAAACTTCCCTGTTCCAAGAGTGTTTCGTTTCGTGTCATAAAAAATCCCTCCAATAATTCAACACTTGTAGTTTTTATCTGCTTCCAGTATAATCAGGAAAAACGACAGATGCAACCGTCAATAACAGTACAAGTGTAGAAATAAAGAAAAAAGGAGAATGCAAATGAATACAAAAGGAAACCAGCGTTATCACGAGACAAAGCAGAAAATCAAAGGAACCTTTCTGGAACTGCTGAAAAAGAAAAAAGCAAACGAGATCACAGTGACAGAAATCTGCCGTGAGGCACACATCCACCGGACGACGTTTTACGGTCACTATGAGGATATCCCGTCGCTCTATCAGGAAATGGTGGGGGAGATGTATCAGGAGATTATGGGATATTTTATCGACACGGACTGGAAGCATGGCGAGAATGGATTTGAAAAGCTGTTCCGCATGATCGAAGAGAGAAAAGAGTTTTTCCGCCAGTATTTTGATACAATGGGCACGTATATGAATCAAAAAGAGCAGTTTCCCGGCCTTCTGATGGAACACATGGATGCACTGGTATCCGAGATGGGATATGAAACCCGGGAAGAACTGGAGTACCACCAGACCTTTTTCTGCAACGGCCTGGCAGCAATGATCCAGCGCTGGCTCGCCCGTGACTGCCGCGAGACACCGGAGGAGCTGTGCGCGATTCTGGAAAGAGAATACAACACGAGACATGATTTTTTCAATTGGGAAAAACTTCCTGATTGAATTTGTATTTTCCTTTTCCAAAACCGGAAACAGGTTCCAGCAACCCAGCCTGTACCAGATGAGAAAGTAATTTGGAAGCACCGGATTCTTTCAGATCTAAAAGTTCCATCACATTGCGTCTGCCAAAAACAGTATGAAAGCCAAAGTTCTCAAACAGAATTTGAATATATCCTGTCGTTTTACGGGAAAATGTATGGGAACTTCTGGCAATTACTGATTCAATATCCACTTTTTGGGGGTGAATGTCCACTTTTTCGGAATGAATATCCACTTTTGGAACAGGAAAAGCTCCGCTTATGTGCATCGTGCGGTTATGAAGCTCATGATTTTCATTGAAAAGCAGATTCCGCAGAAACAGTTCCAGGTACTCAGTTGTTTCGTGAATGCCTTTCTGCAGGTTCGTATAATTGGCACGAACCAGTGCATTTCGGAAATACCAGGCATTTTCAGCAAAAATATCATTGGTGGCGGAAAATCCGAGTGTTCGCAGGTATTTGATAAAAAATACGGCAGTTGTTCGGGTATTTCCTTCACCAAAGACATGAATCTGCCAGAGATTCGCGACAAATATGGCGAGATGATGGATGATATCATCCATGGAAAGACCGCGGTAACTGAAAGCTTTTTCCTGTGAAAAATCGTATTCAAGGGTAGCACGAAGTTCTGAGGCACTGCCGTAGATAACGGTTTCGCCGTTTAATACCCATTCCTTTTTCGTAATGTTATAATCACGCATTTTTCCAGCGTGAGAATAAATCCCCTGAAATAATCTCCGGTGAATGGAAAGATATTCATTTGGAGAAAACGAAAATGCAGTTTCAGAAAGTAATTCTGCTATACGGGAAGCAACTTTGTCTGCTTCCTCAGTGCGGTCTGCATCCGAGAGGTGTGCGGGTCGTTCTTCATAATAGCTGTCAATTAGATTTTGAGCTTCTTTTATTGTTATTTTGCCTTCGATATTCTGCAATGCAGTATCAACCAGATACTTTGAAGGCTTCAGACCGTCCACAGCCTGCAGTCCGATCGCGGTGCTCCAGGCGTAGCCTTTATAATATTTATCCGGTTCAGAGTCTTTATAGTATTCTTTAAAAGGGTCTTTTTTCATAAGGGATACCTTGATTCCTTTCTGAGTCATACACTTCTTAGCTTTTTGTAAAATAAAGTATAGCACAAAAAGGTGAAAAATCCATCCGATAAAAAACGTAAGTTTTTTCTTTTTAGTCCGCATTAACAATTCAGAAACAATTCTCTGACAAAACGTTGACAAAAGAGGTCTATGATAAGCGCATCAGGAGGGTGAAGAAGATGCGTGAAAAGAGAAAAAAACGGAAAGGCAGG
>CAVBNJ010000247.1:0-4619 GCA_963596755.1 bacterium | reverse complement strand
GGATGAGAATCATCATCAGAAGCCGGAAAAAGGTATCTTTATGGCGGCGGTGTCTCGCCTGCTCCTCTTTTTCCTCCAGATCGCGTTCCAGAAGTCCTGTCAGGTTGTAGGAATCGGGCGCATCGTCCTCGAAATATGCCATTGCGCGGTTCACGATAAAGTATGTCTCCAGCTCCTCGTGGCATGTGTGGCATTTGCGGATATGGGAAATAAACGGTTCCATCTCTTTCTCCGGCATCTTTCCCTGCACGTACGGCTGTATTAATTTTTCCGCCTCTTTACAGTCCATTTGTCCTGTTCTCCTTTTATCTCCGGTCTTTGAAAATCCTGCGCCGGTTTTTCTGCTCTGAAAAATCTGTTTTTCTGCGGCTATCTATCATCATACACTATTTTCCCATAATTTAAAAGAGACAACCCGCCGAAAATGGGTTGTCTCTCTTTTGAAAACTTCTATCGAACTACCTGTTCTTATGCGCGGACGATATTCGGGGTCTCTTTTCCTGCCTCGAAATCCAGTGCATTCTGCAGTGTCGTCTCTGCGATCGCACGCAGCGCCTCCTCGGTGAAGAATCCCTGATGGGAAGTGATCATGACATTCGGGAAGGACAGGAGACGTGCTGTGGTGGAGTGCTCCAGGATTTCATCGGAACGGTCCTCGAATACGTTCGGAGTCTCCTCCTCGTATACGTCAAGGCCGACGCCGAAGAATTTTCTTGCACGGATTCCCTCGATCAGATCATCGGTTTTTACGAGACCGCCGCGGGATGTATTGACCAGGATCACGCCGTCTTTCATCTTTTTGATGCTCTCACGGTTGATCATGTGGTAGGTGCTGTCCATCAGCGGGCAGTGCAGGGAAATCAGATCACTCTCGGCCAGCAGCTCATCGAGCGTTACATACGTAACGAAATCTTTTAAGGATTCATTCTGGTATACATCGTAAGCGATCACTTTCATGCCGAAGCCGCGGCAGATTCTTGCCATCGCCGCACCGATTTTACCGGTTCCGACGATTCCGGCTGTCTTCTGGTAGAAGTTAAAGCCCATCAGTCCGCCAAGGCTGAAGTCATTCTCTCTTACTTTGGTA
This sequence comes from bacterium, assembly GCA_963596755.1. Lineage (GTDB taxonomy): Bacteria > Bacillota > Clostridia > Lachnospirales > Lachnospiraceae > Fusicatenibacter. Next base: position 3,532 of record CAVBNJ010000247.1, on the reverse strand, counting down.
TATGCTTTGTGCATGTGGCGGTTGACCGTCATGGCCAGTGTCATCGCATGCTCGGCTACAGCCTCCGGGGAGTAACCCGGTACACGGCGTACATCAATGCCGTATTTTGCAGCTGTCTTTAAATCTACGTTGTTGAAACCTGCGCAGCGCATCAGGATCAGTTTGACGCCTGCTTCATGCAGTGCTTCTACGGTTTTTGTTCCCACATCGGAGTTTACGAATGCGCACACGGCATCGTAGCCCTTTGCCAGGGATGCAGTTCTTGCAGCAAGGCCGGTTTTTAAATATTCCACTTCAATGTCCGGAAACTGCTCTTTTGTTCGGTCGAAAGATTCTCTGTCGTAGTTCTGGGTATCGTAAAATAAAATTTTCATAATGTTTTCCTCCTCGCTCTGCGGTCATCTTATTATTTCCGCTTACAGGCATTACTATACTTTATTGTTAAAACTTTGTCAATGATTTATTTGTTAAAATTTTATCAATTAGCAATTTTATTTTTGGCATTTTCACAAAACTACTGAATCACCTCGTCAAGGAACCGGGATGGCTCGACTTTCTTCTCAAACCGCTCCTCCACGTAGCAGAGCGTCAGCTCCTTTCTCGCCCGCGTCATGCCGACGTAGAACATTCGCCGTTCCTCCTCGATTGCCTCAGCAAGGACCGCCTTCTGATACGGCATCACGCCCTCGTTGACGTCGAGAAGATAGACTTTATCGTACTCAAGCCCCTTGACGCTGTGCAGTGTGGAAACCGTGACTCCCTCCGCACTTTCTGCCCGCTGCTTCTGCTTTTCCTTCATCTTCTGCTGATATTCCCCGATATGGGTAAACCAGCCCTCGATGCTCTTCTGACTCTTCGCCGCCTCCTGCAGCTCGTCCAGAACGGAAATCAGATCATCCTCCTTCAGATGGCGGTATGCGGCATATTCTTTCACATACTGCTCATAGCCGATCGCATACCGGATATAATTCACCGCTCCAAACGGCGATAAATGCGTCAGCGTCGTGATATCCTGCTCCAGCTTGCGGATTCTCTGGCACATCCAGTCTTTTTCTTCGTAATACTCCAAAAGCGCATCAAACGAGACGGTCGGCTCTTCGAATGCATCCCGCGACAGATAGCGGTTCGGACGGTTTGCAATCTTCAAAAACTCGCCGCGCTTCCGGCTTCCCATCGCAAGATTCAGATACGTCAGAAGATCTTTTGCAATCCAGTGATCATAGAGATCCGGCAGGGCATCCCGCATCTGGAACGGAATCTGCGCCTCCATCAGCTCCTCCACGGCCGTGCGGCAGCCAAGATTCGTGCGGAATAAAAGTGCCATCTCCTCGTACGGACAGCCGTTTTTCTCCGCCTCCCGCAGTTCTTCGGCAACAGCGCGCATCTCCTCGCGCGGGTTCTTATAACCCCGAATGGCGACTGGAGCGCCCTTCTCGTTGTCGGTGGAAATCGCTTTCTCATACCGCTTTTTATTGTGATGAATCAGACACTGGGAACGCTTTACGATAAATTCCGTGCTGCGGTAGTTCTTATCGAGCACCACCTGCGCCGCGCCGGGATAATCCTTCGGAAAATTCAGCATAATCTCCGGCTTTGCCCCGCGGAACTGATAAATCGACTGGTCGTCATCCCCGACAATAAAAAGATTGTTCTCCGGCAGTGCCATCATCCGCACAATCTCGTACTGCACAGGGCTGATGTCCTGGAACTCGTCGATCAGGATATACTGAAACTTCTGCTGCCAGGCGCGCAGCACCTCCGGCCGCTCCAGAAAGAGCCGCTTGCACTGCACCATCAGATCATCGAAATCGAGCTTTTTGTTCTCTTTTCGCCATTTCTCATACGCTTCGTAAATTTCCCGGAACTTTTCCTGCGGCATGCACGCGGAATAATAATGTTCCAGCGGAATCTGATTATTCTTCACCGTACTGATCTCCCGCGCCAGATTTTCCTCGAGATCCTCTTCTTCGAGATCCCGCGCGTAATGGCTGACGAGCTCACGCATCAGCCGCTTTTTCTCTTCTTCACTTAAAATATTGTTGCCGGACATGCGGTATGTATGGCGCAGAATCGCATAAAAGACGCCGTGAAACGTTCCGAAGGTGACCTGGGTACTCGTCTTTCCCATCGCCTTTAAATACCGCTCCTTCATCTCTTTTGCCGCCGCACGCGTAAAGGTCACGACAAGAATACGAGAGGCGGAAATGCCGCTCTTTACAAGCTGGCAGGTCCGCCCCGTAATCACCGCGGTCTTCCCCGACCCCGGTCCCGCAAGGACCATCATGGGGCCGGTGGTATGAAGCACCGCTTTTTTCTGTGAATCGTTATAAATCATTTGGATAATTTCTCAATGGCTTTGTCAATCCGGGCAAGAGACTCCTCTTTTCCCAGAACCTCAAGGATTTCGGTTGCGCCTGCCGGTGTCATCTGTTTTCCGGAAAGAGCGGTACGGATCGGCCACATGATATAACCGGTCTTGTATCCTTTTTCTTTTCCGAATGCGCTGAGCATCTCGAACAGAGCGTCGTTTGTGAAGTCCTCCTGTGCTGCCAGAAGCGGTTTTACTTCCTGCAGAAGTGCAAGGGAGGTCTCCTCATTTGTTTTCATCTTTTTATGAGTGTACATCGAAGCGTCGTACTCCGGAACTTCCTCGAAGAAGTCGATGAGGTCTGCGATATCCGGGAATACTTCGATTCTTGTTTTTACCATGGCTGCGATTTTTTTGAAATCGAGCGGACGGTGAATCGTCTCCTGGATGTACGGAAGTGCCATCTCGTAAAACTTCTCGTCATCCATTGCTTTCATATACTCGCCGTTCATCCAGCGCAGTTTTGTCATATCAAAGACAGCCGGAGATTTGCTGATGTGGTGATAATCAAAGATTTTCACCAGCTCCTCAAGAGAGTAAATCTCGCGGTTTCCTTCCGGACTCCATCCAAGGAGTGCAACAAAGTTGACAATCGCATCTTTTAAGAATCCCTGATCGATCAGATCCTCATAAGAAGAATGGCCGCAGCGTTTGGACAGCTTCTGATGCTCCTCGTTGGTGATCAGCGGACAGTGTACGTAAACCGGAACTTCCCAGCCGAATGCCTCGTAAATACGGTTGTATTTCGGGGAGGAGGACAGGTACTCATTTCCGCGGACAACGTGGGTAACTCCCATCAGATGGTCGTCGATAACGTTTGCAAAGTTGTAAGTCGGATATCCGTCGGATTTGATCAGGATCAGGTCTTCCAGCTCCTCGTTGTTTACGGTGATGTCTCCGTAGATCTCATCGTGGAAGGTCGTGGTTCCTTCGGTCGGCATATTGAAACGGATAACATACGGTTTTCCGGCTGCCAGATTTGCCTCTACTTCCTCTTTGGAAAGACTCAGGCAGTGTTTATCGTAAATAGAAATTTCTTTTCCGCCTACATTACGTTTGCACTGGCTCAGGCGCTCTGCGTCACAGAAGCAGTAATAAGCCTCTCCCTGCTCTACCAGCTGTTTTGCGTATTTCAGATACAGGCCTGCTGCATTACGCTCGCTC
>CAVBNJ010000246.1:0-4645 GCA_963596755.1 bacterium | reverse complement strand
AGCTTATTCCGCGTCTGTACGATGCAAGCCGCGGCGTGATCCGCGTCGGCGGAAAGGATGTGCGGGAGTATGACCTCGCCGCTCTCCGCGATGCGGTCAATATTATTCTGCAGAAAAACGTACTGTTCTCCGGAACGGTGCGCGAGAACCTGAAATGGGGCAATGCGGATGCCGCGGATGAAGAACTCTGGGAGGCATGCCGCGCAGCCTGCGCTGATGAATTTCTGAACCGCATGCCGGACGGCCTCGATACCGTGCTCGAACAGGGAGCAAGTAACCTCTCCGGCGGCCAGAAACAGCGCCTCTGCATCGCGCGTGCGCTGGTCGGAAAGGCGAAGATTCTGATTTTTGATGATTCCACAAGCGCGGTCGATACGGCAACGGAGAAAAAGATCCGCGAGGCATTGGCAAAACGGAAGGATGTTACAAAGATTATCATCGCGCAGAGAGTCACTTCGGTTATGAATACCGATCAGATTATTATTCTTGATGACGGTAAAATCCACCGGATCGGCACGCATGCAGAGCTGCTGGCGGATGATCCGATTTACCAGGAAATTTATGCATCGCAGATGAAGGGAGGGGACGAAAATGGCAGCGAGAGCTTATAGCGGAAAGAAACCAAAGAATTTAAAACACACGCTGCGCGTCTTTCTGTCCTACCTGGGACGGCATAAGAAAATGCTGGCAGTCGTGGCGGTGCTGGTAACAATAAGCGCAGGAGCTAATCTCCTTGGAACGTATATGATCCGCCCGGTCGTCAACGGGCTGGCGGACGGAAATGTCAGCACGCTGCTGCGCGGCGTTCTGGTGACGGCGCTGATCTTCGGATGCGGTGCGCTTGCAGCATACGGCTACACGCAGACGATGGTAAAGGCGGCGCAGCAGGTGGTTTATGATATCCGCCGCGATCTGTTCGAACATGTCCAGACGCTGCCGCTGCAGTTCTTCGACAGCAGACGCCACGGCGATATCATGAGCCTTTTTACGAACGATATCGACACGATGGCGGATGCCCTGAACAACAGCTTTGCGATGGTCATTCAGAGCTTTATCCAGATCGTCGGAACCCTGACGATTCTGTATATTTTAAACTGGCGTCTTTCCCTGATCGTAACCGTGTGCTACGGCATCATGTTCTGGTACATCAAGTTCAGCGGAAAACGCAGCAAAGGCTATTATACGAAACAGCAGAACAGCCTCGGTGAACTGAACGGCTATATCGAGGAGCTGATCACCGGACAGAAAGTCGTCAAAGTATTCCATCACGAGAATGAGAGCTTTGCGGAATTCTGCAGAAAGAACGAAGAACTCCGGAAAGCCGGAACCGGCGCGCAGGGCTATGCGGCGACGATGGTTCCTGTCGTTGTCAGCATTTCGTACGTCAATTATGCGATTGTGGCAGTCCTCGGCGGACTTCTCGCCCTTCAGGGAAAAGCGGATATCGGAAGCCTGGCAAGTTATCTTGTCTTTGTCCGTCAGGCGGCGCTTCCGATCAACCAGTTTACCCAGCAGAGCAACTTTCTTCTGTCTGCCCTTGCCGGTGCAGAGCGTGTCTTCGATGTGATGAGCCTGGAGCCGGAAATCGACGAAGGAAAAGTGGAGCTGGTCAACGTAAAAGAGGAGAACGGTGAACTTGCCGTCTGCCAGGAAACAACAGGCCGCTGGGCATGGAAGCGCCCGGACGGAACGATGACGGAATTAAAGGGCGATGTCCGCTTTGAGAACGTCGACTTCGGCTATACGCCGGACCGTCTGATTTTAAAGAACATCAGTCTGTATGCAAAGCCGGGCCAGAAAATCGCCTTTGTCGGTTCCACGGGAGCCGGAAAAACAACGATCACCAACCTGATCAACCGTTTCTACGATGTCCAGGGCGGAGCCGTTGTCTATGACGGCATTGATGTAAAAGACATCGAAAAAGATGCCCTGCGTCATTCCCTCGGCATCGTTCTGCAGGATACGCATCTGTTCACGGGGACCGTGGCAGAAAATATCCGCTTCGGAAAGCTCGATGCAACGCAGGAAGAGATTGAACGCGCAGCAAAAATTGCCAATGCGGATTCGTTCATCCGCCGTCTGCCGGAGGGCTACAACACGATGCTGACATCTGATGGTGCCAACCTCTCGCAGGGCCAGCGCCAGCTTCTCGCAATTGCGCGTGCGGCCGTTGCCGATCCGCCGGTTCTGATCCTCGATGAGGCGACATCCTCGGTCGATACTCGAACCGAGGCGCTGATCGAAAAAGGAATGGACCAGCTCATGGAGGGCAGAACCGTGTTTGTCATCGCCCACCGCTTAAGCACCGTGCGGAACGCCAATGCGATCATGGTGCTCGAACAGGGAAATATTGTGGAACGCGGCGATCACGACGCACTTCTTGCACAGAAAGGAAAATATTATCAGCTCTATCACGGAATGTTTGAGCTGAGCTAATGAAGGGTTAAAGCATGAAAGTAAAGATGGTGGATGTGGCGAGAAGGCTCGGCGTGTCGAAAGCGACGGTATCTCTGGCAGTCAACGGAAAACCGGGGGTCAATGAGGAGACCCGGAAAAAAGTCCTCGCATGTATCGAAGAACTGGAAAAAGGCGTACCGGCAGGAGAAATGCAGCCGGGAGCAGGCCGGGAGGACGAAACAGAAAGAAGAAACATAAGTCCGTCGGAACCATGGATGACCGGTCCGGCAAAAGACGCGGCCGTGAATCCGCCGGAGCAGATGATCAAGGTTGTGATTATCAATCACCGAAAGCAGGTGGTCTGCGACCCGGAGATGGATCTCTGGTCGGATGTCCTTGCGGCATTCGATGCGGAGGCGCGCCGGGTGGGCTACATCTACGGCTTTACGTATCTGAATGAGAGCCCGGAGGAAAAAGAGGCGGTCCTTTCGGAGTGCAACGCCGAGCTGGTCGCCGGAGTGATTCTCTATGGAACGGAGATCGAAAAAGAAGATGAAGAACTGATCCGCAGAATCAAAAAGCCGGTTGTCGTATACGACTGCGAGATTCCGGGCGGAAATTACAGCAGCGTCTGCATCGACAACACGGAAGCGGTCAAAATGGCACTGGAAGTTCTGGAGGAGGAAGGTGCGGGAGAAATCAAGTATCTCAGTACCGGAAAAGAAATTTATAATTTTGACAAAAGAAGAGAAGCTTTTCTGACGGAAATGCTTCGTCGTGAGAAGTTTGTAACGAAAAGTGATGTGATTCAGCTTGGCAATACGATTCCGGAAATCACGGAAAATATGCAGAACTGGCTGAATCAAAACCCGCTGCCGGATGGATTTCTGTTTGAAAATTATCAGGTGACCATAGGCGCTGTGACAGCGATGCGGAAATATGGACTTCGCATTCCAAAAGATATTAAAGTAATCGGAATCGATGAAATTCCAGAGTACATTTTCCCGGATATTCCGATTCCGCAGCTTCAGATTCCGCACACGGAGCGCGCCGTGATGGCAGTGGATCTGCTGGATAAAGAGATCCGCCGTTCCTGGACAGCACGGATCCGGATGTTCGCGGAACCGCACCGGAAAGAACGTGTTTAAAACTTAAACTGGAAGAAAAAGCGTTTATTTAAACTATTTTGTTTAAATAAACGCTTTTTCTTGTGCGATTTTTGCCAAAACAAAGAAACAAAGTTTGGGCGAAACGCAGAAAGTCGTTAAAATGTTGAAAATATGTTGAAATTTAGTTTAAACATTGGTAAGATAAACACATAAAGTTTAAAAAATAAAACACGGGAGGATAAAAATGAGCGCAGAAATGAAAAATTATGAAGGAGAGAATCGTTCGCTGCACATGAAAGAGCGAATCGGGTACGGTGTCGGTGACTTCGCAAACAATATGATGTTTGCACCGGTCAATTCCTTTTTCACGTACTTCCTGACGAATGTGGCAGGACTGGGAGCAGGTGTGGTCGGAACACTGCTTTTGGTTTCCCGTCTGCTGGACGGAGTGAGCGACCTGATCGTCGGTTCTCTGATGGAGAAAATTCACAGCAAACACGGAAAGGCACGTCCGTGGATCTTATGGTGGTGCATTCCGTTTGCCGTATCCCTTGTGCTGATGTTCACCGCACCGGATCTTGGCAATACCGGAAAAATTATTTATGCATTCTTAACGTATAACCTGGCAGTAACGGTTGTCTTCACTGCGATCAACCTGCCGTTCGGTTCCCTTGCAGCTTTGATGACGAAAAACCAGATGGAGCGCGGTTATCTGAACATCTCCAAGATGGTCTTCGCATTCGGCGGCGGTATGGTTGTCAATGCGGCAACTCTTCCGCTGGTAAAATTCTTTGGAAATGATGCATCTGCATGGCAGAAAACCTTTATCGTATACGGCGTTGTAGCCATTATCTTCTTCCTCGTTGTCTTCTTTACCACAAAAGAAGCAGTAACAGAGGAAGCAGAGAAAGCAGGAACGGCAGAAAAAGTCAACATCAAAGAGGCGCTGATCAGCCTCGTGAAGAACAAATACTGGATGATTCTTCTCGCTGTGTTCTTTATGAACAGCGTGGCCAATGCCTTCATCGGCGTCAATGTTTATTACGCAAAATACATCATGAACGATGATAACCTGGTTGGAAACTTATCCATTTACCAGAACCTTGCTTCGTTCGCAGCCTTTGCAGCCTGCACCGTTC
>CAVBNJ010000245.1:0-4671 GCA_963596755.1 bacterium | reverse complement strand
CTTTGCCATCGCCAGTGTATGCGCATAGCTGCAGTATCCGCCGGACTCTTTTACGTACTCCGGTGCATTCCAGATGCGGAGCCGCACGGAATTTACCCCGTATTTCTGAACGAGATCCAGCGGATCCATAACAGTTCCGTCAAAGTCCTTCACCTGCACGCCGGCATCTTCGAGTTCCGGTATAAACGATAGATCCATTCCCTTCTGAAATTCCATTTTTCTGTCCTCCCTGCTGCGTTAGTTTGTCGATTTTCGGAATAAAATGTCGTAATCCAGCATCATTTTCTTCTCGTAATTTTCCCCGCGAAGCCGCTGGATCAGCTGACGCACGGCCGCGCCTCCCATCTGGGATGCCGCCACATTGACTGCTGTGACTGCCGGGGAATAGCAGTCCAGATTGATGCTGTTGTAGAGTGATGCAATCGCAATGTCCTTCGGAATCCGGTATCCCTCTGCCTGAAGCCGGGACATCACCATCGTACAGATCTCATCGTCACCGCAGATGATGCATTCTACCTTCTTCGTGATAATGTTTTCGATGATCGCATCCAGGAACTCCATGCGGACCGAGCCGTTGTAGAAAAGCTGGTCCTTCTCGGAAATTCCGTTTTTGAACAGCGCCCGGCAGAAGCCGTTGTGACGCTTGTGATCAACGTTGAAACTCATATCCTTGACGAGAAACGCAAATTTACGGAAGCCTTTTCCGATCAGCAGCGTTGTCATCTTTTCTGCCGCGCCCTCATTGTCGGTATCTACCTGAATGATATTGTCATATTTACACGTTCCGGTCAGCGCCGTCGGGAAATTCACCTGACTCAGATACTGCATGGCGCGGTCATCCTCGAGTCCTCGTGTCAGAATCATGCCGTCCACACGGTTATTCTCAACCAGTGACTGCAGCTCCGAAATATCGTGCGCATTGCTTGTGGTAAGCAGTACATTATATCCGAGCATGGATGCTGATTCACAGATACCGAGCAGACAGTTCTGGAAATACGCACCGCTTCCGTAATAAACATCCGACGGCAGTACCACACCGATGTTGTGCGTCACCGTCCTGGTCCGCGCCATCTCCTCCTGCTCTTCTCCCCGTTTCGCCGCCTCGAGAATCCTGTTTCTGGTCTTTTCCCCGATTCTTCCCTTCCCGGACAGCGCGCGCGAAACCGTACTTTTTGATACCCCAACCTCTTTTGCAATTTCTTCCAGTGTCATAAAAACGCCCTATCACTTTCTGTTAGACTTCAAAATTTCCTATATCTTATATTTAATACGATTGATTTTAGAAATCAAGTCATCCCTCAAAGCTTTTTGAACCATCACCTGATATCTAAAAGAAGGAACAGCCGCGCCGGAGCCCCTGGCATACCAGCGCGGCCGTTCCCTGTTTTGTTTTACTGTTTTATTTTACCGTTTTAGTTTGCTTCTTTCTCTGCTACATACTCTGCTGCCTGACGGTTCATCTCGTCCAGAATATCCTGGAGTCCGGCGCTGTCCATGGCTGCGTTCATTGCGTCGATGGAAGCATCCACATCATCAACAAGACCGTTGATCAGCGGGTTGTAATATGTGTCGATGGCTGCCTCTACAGCTGCAAACTGTGTACTTACATTGCTGGAATCAAAGTTGAATCCATCATAAACGTGATCTTCTTTGATGTTGTTGTTGAAGGAATCTTTGATGCTTTCATATTTGTCGTCCAGAGCAGTTCTGTTTTCAAGATATTCCTCTCTCTGGATCGTGCAGTTGTTCCATCCCCAGTTGCAGTTGCTTGCTACGCCGTAACCGCTCTCATCAATGACTTTGTACTGATCATCGCCGACTGCTTCCCAGTGTTTGCCTTCGATACCGAGCATTGCCAGATCGTAAACGTCCGGGTTGGTGTAGAACTCATTTAATACCATCATGGCTCTCTCTTTGTTCTTGCTGTTTGCGTTGATGGCAACACCGTTGTTGATGTAAGAGTTTACTTTTTTCGGCAGATCTTTATTCGGGTCTACCATCGTTACATTCCAGTCCGGATGCTCCTCGTTTGCCTGTTTTCCATAGGTAAGGCAGGTTCCGAGGTTCCAGCTCATGCTTGCTGTTCTTCCGGTCAGAAGTCCTGTCTGTCTCTCATCGCTGCTGTTTAATACGTCGCTGGACCATGCTCCTGCGTCTACCAGATCTTTCATCTCCTGGCAGTATTCACGGAACGCATCCCACTCACCGATGTACTGGAAGTCAAGATCTTCCGGATCCTGTGTATGATACAGAACAAGCTCGCCGCCCTTCGGTGCTCCGCCTGTTGTGGAGTAGCCCTGGGACTGGAAGAATGGATACCACGGTCCGCCCTGGCTTGCATAGATACCGTCAGCTGCGCACGCCTGATAGAACTTCATCAGATCATCCCAGGAGGTAATATCGTCCATGCCGTATTTCTCCATCAGATCGCCGCGCACTGCCAGAACTTCCTGACCAAACTCGTTGGAGTAGTTCGGAACCATGTAGATCTGTCCGTCAATCTTTGCCTGCTCCCATGCCATCTCCGGAACAACTTCCCAGATGTCCGGTGCGTAGGTCTTGATGAAATCCTCAGAAAGCGGTGCAAATCCGCCGAGTGCAACGGTCTGCTCATAGTGGCACCAGCTCGATGCGGTAAAGATCAGGTCGAAATCTTCCTGTGAGGAGAACAGCAGAGAATATTTTGTATCATGCTCGCCCCAGGAGAGGAACTCTACTTTCAGAGAGCAGTTCAGCTTCTCTTCTAGAATCTCATTGATCTTGTCATAAACCTCGTCGAAATCCGGAGTACGGTCGCCGATCAGATACATCGTCAGATCGACATGTTCGGAAGTGTCAGCATTCAGGTTGTCTCCTGATGTGCTGGAAGCTGCAGAGCTGCTTTTGCTTTCACTCGTGCTTCCATTTCCATTGCTGGAGCCGCATCCTGCCAGCATGCCGGCGGCCATTGCGGATGCAAGTAATACAGATACCAGTTTTTTCGTTCTCTTTTTCATAAGAACCTCCTTTAAAAATGTGATGTGTGATTAAATAAACTTGATTTGTATCAGCCTTTGACTGCTCCGATGGTAATACCCTGTACAAAGTATTTCTGTACCAGCGGGTATGCCAGAACGATCGGGCCGGTTACTACGATGGTAAGTGCCATTTTCAGGGACTGGGTCGGCAGTGAAATTGCACTGACGGCAGCGCCTGCGGCGTTGTTTGCAAGAAGCTTTTTGTATGCCTCAATGTCGTTAACCTGCTGATACAGGAAATACTGCAGCGGATACTTGTTTGTATCCTTGATGTACAGCATCGCGTTGTACCAGTCATTCCAGTAAGCCAGTGCGATGAAAAGGCCGACCGTTGCAAGTGCCGGTTTGATCAGAGGCATTACAACCTGAAACAGAATGCGGAACTCGCCGCAGCCGTCAATTTTGGCCGCCTCAATCAGGGAATCCGGAAGTCCTACGATGTAGCTCTTCATAATCAGAAGGTTGTACACGCTGAACAGCAGCGGAAGAAGCAGCGCAAGGTAGCTGTCCCGCAGATTCAGGGTCTGTGTCATCAGCACGTAGTACGGAACAAGACCGCCGGAAAACAGGGTGGTAAAGTAGAAGAAAAACGAAAACTTGTTTCTCCACTCAAACTCCTTGCGTGACAGAACATAAGCTGTCATGGTCTGCAGCAGCAGGCCAAGTACCGTTCCGACGATGGTCAGACCGATTGTCGTGCCGTATGCACGGAAGACAACCATCGGATCTTTAAATACGGTTTTGTATGCCTCCAGGCTGAAATCCTGCGGCAGAAGGCTGAAGCCGTTCTGGATAATGGCCGCCTCCGAAGAAAACGAGCCGGATACGATCATGATAAAAGGAACGAGGCAGATGAGCGCGATGATTCCGCAGAATCCGTAAGCGATGATATCAAGTGCAATCGCATCTTTTCCTCTTTTGATTTTATTTTTATGACTGGAAGATCCCACTTTTCATCCCTCCTAGAATAAGGTGTAGTCTTTATCATAAAGACCAACCAGTTTGTTTACGATTACGACAGTGATAAAGCACAGTACCGACTGATACAGACCAACGGCTGCGGACATTCCGAAGTCATTGCTGCTGATTAAGGCACGGAACGTCAGAGTATCGATAACGTCGGTGTAGTTGTACAGAAGACCGTTGCTTCCGACCAGGTTGTAGAACATATCAAAGTTTCCTTTGAAGATGCCTCCGACGGAGAGCAGAAGCAGGATGATCGTGGTCGGCATGATCATCGGGATCGTTACTTTGAAGATCCGCTGGAACACGTTGGCTCCATCGATGCGGGCTGCCTCGTAGATCGAAGTGTCAATTCCCATGATCGCTGCCAGGTACATAACGGAGCCGTATCCGATTCCCTTCCAGACATTGAAGAAGACGAGGATGAACGGCCATGCCTTCGGTGTCGTGTAGAACTTGATCGGTGTTCCGCCGAAGCTTTCAATCAGCCGGTTCAGGAAACCGTAATCAGAGCTGAAAATGTTGAATGCCATAACGCCTACGATAACCCAGGAAATGAAGTACGGCAGGAACATCAGTGACTGTGTGATCTTGCGGTAATGTTTGTTGCGGATTTCGGTCAGAAGCACGGCAACGGCAATCTGCATCGTCGTGTTGATCACGATAAATGCCAGATTATACAATACAGTAT
>CAVBNJ010000244.1:0-4672 GCA_963596755.1 bacterium | reverse complement strand
GGCTTTTATTCTTCCTCATCCTCTTCATCATTCGCACGATCCGGGATTTCATCCTCTTCGTCGTCACCGTCATCATCGAGATAATCAGGCTCATTTTCGAGATCGATGACTGCGGAGTTTTCGACGACTTCTTTTTCTTCCTCTGCGGATTCTGCGGTTTCATCACCCGTTCTGTCTTCGGCTTTTCCGCCCGCTTCTCCGGGAAAGATGCTTTTTACAGGGTCTTTCATGAACGCCTTCACATCTGCTGCAGAGCGTCCCATTTCTTTCTGTACTTCCGCAATCCGTGCAAATGCCTCTTCGAAAATTCTGTGGTTTTTCTCAAGAACACCGGTCAGAGCTTCCATCTCGGCGTAAATCTTCTGATATTTGGTGTTGGCTTTCTGCAGTTCCGCATCCATATGGCTCTGGATTTCTTCTGCCTCTGCCTGCAGTTTTTCTTCGTAGACAGCCGCCAGTTCTTCGCCTTTCTGACGTGCGTTCTCTACCATCTGCTCACACTGTTCCTTCGTCTCGCGACGCTCTTTCTCACAGGATTTTTTCGTCTCTTCGCGCTGTTTCCGGCAGGACTCATTCGTCTCCTCTTTCTTTTTGCAGCACGCCTCGTCCGTCTCCTCGGTTTTCTGGCGGCAGGATTCCTCGGTTTCTTCCCTCTGCTTTCTGCAGCTCTCCTCGGTCTCTTCGGTCAGCTTTCTGCATGCCTCATCGGTCTCTTCCGTTTTCTCACGGCAGGCATCTTCTGTCTCCTGCGTCAGCTTTTTCGCTTTCACCTGTGCCTCAAAGACAAGGCCGCTGATGCTGTCGTAGTTGTCGATATAGCTCTGGTATTTCTCGCGGATATTTCTTTCGAGTTCTTCGATTTTATCCTCGCGCTCGCGGATTTTCTCGTTCAGCTTGCTGATTTCCTGGTCTTTTTCTTCGATCTTTGCTTCCAGTTTTTTCTGGTCTGCATACGCCTGATCTTTCAGACTCTGTACTTTTGTCAGGACGTCGTCCTTATCGAAGCCGCCCATCAGCGTTGTTTTGAATAATTCATCATGATTGTTTTCTGACATTTATACTCCTCCTTCGTGTCCGGCTTTTTCTCTTATTCCCCTTACCTGTTCCCGGACTCCTGTCATCTCTTTTTTAACTGATATAGCTGGAAATCAGACTCCAGACATCGGAGCGCTCAAATCCGAGTTTCCACTCTGCCACTCCGGCGAGATCGGCGCTCTTGATTACTTTCAGTTTTTCTTCCATGGACTGCTCATCCTCCATCCAGATGGTGTATCTGGCATCGGAAGTTTCCACCGTTGCCACGTTCTGGCCGACGGATGCATCCCAGGTTTCTGTCATCTGATTCTGTTCTGCGTAGTTTTTCGCGCCGTCCATGCCAAGCACCTCGCTGGTAATGGCGCTCTGTCCGAACTTTTCGGTCCAGACACGGGTGTAAAACGGGATTCCGCAGATCACCTGGTCAGCCGGCATCACCTGCGTCATCTCATCTACGGCCTGCTGTACGAACGGAAGGGAGGAAACGGAACCCGCCTCTTCGCTTCCCGCAAAGTGCTCGTCATAGGCCATGACAATCATATAGTCCACAAATCTTGCCTGCTCTCCGCGCTGGTAGTACATGGTGTAGCTCTGCGGAACCGGCGTATCGACCGACACCACAAGATTCTGTGCGTGCGCCGCGGTCGTCAGCTCCCGCAGGAACTGCAGGTAATGCGGGATTCCGGCTTCTTTCAGGTTTTCGAAATCCACGTTGATGCCGTCCATGCCGCACGATGCTGCCTCCGCAAGAAGCTGCTCGATAATTTTGCTGCGCACGGATGCGGATGCAAGATCTGTCGTCTCGTCAAATGCTTCATTAAAGTTATCGATCAGGCCCCAGACTTCGCGTCCTGCGTCGTGCGCCAGTTTGACGTAATCGGCGCTTGCCAGGCTGGAAATCGTGCCTGCTGCGTCTGTCACGGAGAACCAGGTCGGTGAAATCACGTTCACGCCGGTCATTTCCGCCGTCATCTCCGCCATCGCGTCGTTTGACTCGACGGATGTACTCTGATGCCAGACAAGATTGATTTTGTGATCTCTGGTAATTCTCTCGAAGGAATCCTTCACTGCTGTCCGTGCTTCGACGTCCTGCGGCTCCGAGATATCCTCGGTCTGGATATAGCCGGTGTAGCCGTCTTCTGTCATGACCTTGCACCAGTTGTCCAGATTTTCCAGGTACAGCAGCGTGTCGCCCTTTTTTACATCGGAAAGGATCAGGCTTTTAATGCCGCCTTTCTGGCGCACCTCGGCGGTGTCTGCCTGTACTGTTGCCTGCTGCAGATTGTCCCAGTTGCTGCGGATCACAACGCGGTTCGGATCGCTGTAAAAGGCATAATCAAAATCGGTGTATTCTTTTACGACGTCAAGGGAAAGATAAATCGTTCCGTCGCTCTCCTGCTGCACGGCAGGCTGTCCGCCCGGTGTTTTGCACACGGCGCCGTCTCCCGGAAGCAGGGTTTTTACGCCCTCACTCGTTGTGAGCAGGATTCCATTTGTTTCCTCATCCCAGTAGAAACAGCTGTTTAACTGGGACTCTACATATGTGTACGCCGCGTACGGCTCGCCCCCGATCAGGACTGCCTGCTCTTCCAGAAGTTCTCCGTTCTGGATGACTGCGACGCTGTTTTCGTCTGTCAGATTAAAATACTCGTTCCCGGACATGTATTCCGTTCCGGGTTTATATCGGTTCATCACAAATGAACCCACGCCTGCGGCGGCGATCAGTACGATCAGAATCAGTACAACCGCTACCGGCGCTCCTTTTTTCTTCTGTTGCCCCTTCATGTGTCATGTTCCCCTTTTTTGTTTGAAAAATCTCCCCACTTGCGCTCATTATAGCAAAAAAAATACCCAATAGCAACCGTTATGCGCAAGGGAACCGCATGCGAATCAGAAAGTAAACTGGCATTTTGCTGTTGGGTATTTTTCGGAAAATCCATTTGAAAAGTTTATTGTTTTTGTTTGATCTATGGCTTTTTTGCAGTTGTGACGTACAAAAACGAAAGCCTGTTGACTGATACTGGATACATGATTGTTCAGTTTCTGAATTTTCGGGTACACCCTTTTTGTTCGATCCGTTCTCATCTGTGCCTGCTCCCGGCCGGAGTATGCACCCACCAGCCGGAAACAAAGGTTTCCCCACCTTCTATTATACTTCATCCCCGGGGAATTACAAATAAAGTTTGTCCCCGGATTTCTGAAAAAATTATGCGAAATGTAAAAAAAATCTTAAGTTCTTTACTTCTTTCCGTGATGTGTTATACTATATCGTAAGTAACTTTATTTATAAGTACAGAGTATTTTAAGGACGTGAGAGTTTATGAAAATAGAAAAAATCAATGACAACAAGATCCGCTGCACACTGACCAGCGCTGATCTTGCCGAAAGAAATTTAAAACTCAGTGAACTGGCTTACGGCACCGAGAAAGCCCGCAGCCTGTTTCAGGATATGATGGTAGAGGCAAACCAGCAGTTCGGTTTCAACGTGGATAATGCCCCGCTCATGGTCGAGGCTGTTCCGGTGGCTCCGGACAGCATTGTGCTGATCATCACCAGAGTGGAAGACCCGCAGGAACTTGACACCCGCTTCGCCAAATTTGCTCCATCCGGCGACGATACCGACGGACCGGACCCGGTACAGTATTCGGGTGCTGATGATATTATCGACCTGTTCCACAAGCTCTGCGATGTGAAAAACAAAGCACAGGAGATTGCGAAAAAGGCTGCCAAACAGGAAAATGAGAAAGAGCCGGCCGCACCGGAAGAAAAAAATGTGGATCTGGTACGCACGTTCCACTTCTCCACGCTCGACGATGTGATCAGCTCTGCAAAAGCACTGAATCAGTATTTTACGGGAACCAATTCTCTTTACAAAAACACGGCAGACGCCAATTATCAGCTCGTTCTGCACCAGTCCGGCTGCAAACCGGAGGAATTCAACAAGGTCTGCAACATTCTCTCCGAGTACGGCAGACAGGAATCCTTCTCTCCTGCCGCCGAGGCTTTTCTGCTGGAGCATGGAAATGCGATGGTAAAAGAAAAAGCCCTGCAGGAGCTGGCTTCGCTGTAAAAATTAAGATTAAATCAAAAAAAGGAAGTCCACAAGGGACTTCCTTTTTTTGTACGCTCTGTACAATTACTCTTCTGTGATAGCCTCGGTTGGACATACACTTGCGCAAGTTCCGCACTCAACGCATACATCCGGGTTGATTTCGTAATGGGAATCTCCCTCAGCGATAGCTTCTACTGGACATTCTCCAGCGCAGGTTCCGCAGCTTACACATTCGTCTGTGATTACATATGCCATGATCTTATCCTCCTTAAAGATTTTCTTTTGTCCTTTCGGTACTATCCACATTGTAAACGATTGCCCCCTGAAATACAAGTACAAAATTATAAACATTCTATAATCTTGATAAATTAGTCTTGCATTCCCCCCGGGGGTACGCTATAATCAAAATAGTCGTCAAAATCGGAACGACGGATATATACACATTTAAAGGAGGAACTTTAAGATGGCAAAGATCTCTAAAGACATGACAATCGGCGAGTTAATCGCAATGGATACAAACATCATCGGAATCCTGATGGGAGCCGGCATGCACTGCATCGGCTGTCCGTCCGCACAGGGTGAGTC
>CAVBNJ010000243.1:0-4683 GCA_963596755.1 bacterium | reverse complement strand
GTATTGTCGTAAGAGACGGGGTCACGGATTCCGTCGAGCGGGAAGAAATCCGGCAGCTGCTGGAACGGTGCGACAGGGACTTTGTTCCGCCGCTTTCCCATCGGAACAGCACCTCGCAGACGAACTGGGCGGAGACGGAAGGAAAAAACGATGGAATCATCGATTACCTGGAAAATATCTGCAGTCAGCATGTCGTGCTGTGGAAAGAAAAAGGAGTCGTGCGGTCTTTTATGACCTGGAAAGATCACTTCAATTGTGAGAATCTCGAAGCGTACCCGGATTCCTGCTATCTGACGACACTCTGCGTCCAGCCGGAATACCGCGGACAGGGAATTTCAGAGGTGATGTATGCGGAAGCGGAGAAAGACATCGCGGCAAAATTCCCGGGAAGCCGGATTACCTTACGCACCTGGTCCACAAACGGGGCACAGGAGCATATTCTGGAAAAACTGGGATACGATCTTGTAAAACGGCTGAAGGATGACCGGGGAGAGGGAATCGATACCGTTTATTTTGTGAAGCGGGAAGTGAGAAAAGAAGCGTAACAGGGTGCTTGCAAAACGCAGGCGAAAGTGTCATAATCGAAACCATAAGACAGCAAAAGGAGGACGAAAGACATGCCTTGTACAACGATTTTAGTAGGAAAGAAAGCATCATACGACGGTTCCACCATGATCGCACGAAACGACGATTCCGGCGCGGGCCATTATACATCGAAAAAATTTGTAGTCATTCACCCGGAGGAACAGCCGAGAACGTATAAAACCGAGATCTCTCATCTGACCATCGAACTTCCGGACAACCCGATGCGGTACACCGCTGTGCCGAATGCAGAAAAAGGAGACGGTGTCTGGGCAGCCAGCGGCGTGAATGCGGCGCAGGTCGGCATGACAGCGACGGAGACGATCACATCGAATCCGCGCGTGCTCGGTGCAGACCCGCTTGTGGTGTATCAGCCGGCGGAAGACGGAAAAGAAGAGGTTCCGGGCGGAATCGGAGAGGAAGATCTCGTCTATATTGTTCTTCCTTATATTAAGAGCGCCAGAGAGGGCGTGAAACGGCTCGGCAGCCTGCTGGAGCAGTACGGCACGTATGAGATGAACGGCATCGCATTCCAGGACCACGACGAGATCTGGTGGCTGGAGACGATCGGCGGTCATCACTGGATGGCAGTGAAAGTGCCGGACGACCACTACGTATCGATGCCGAATCAGCTTGGAATTGATCATTTCGATTTTGAGGATGCGCTCGGGGAGCAGAAAGAGTATATGTGCTCTGCAGACCTGAAAGAGTTTACCGAGAAATATCACCTCGATCTCTCGATGGACGGAACCTTCAATCCGCGTGACGCATTCGGAAGCCATGACGATTCCGATCATGTCTACAACACACCGCGTGCCTGGTTCATGGAGCGCCATCTGAACCCGCACACGAAGAAATGGGACGGACCGGACGCCGATTACACACCGGTATCCGACGACATTCCGTGGATGATGGTTCCGGAGAAGAAGATTACCGTGGAAGATGTGAAATATGTGCTGTCCTCCCATTACCAGGGAACACCGTACGATCCGTATGCCGCATACGGCGATAAATCATGGAAGGGAGCATACCGTTCCATCGGCGTCAACCGCACCGATTTTCTTTCGGTGATCCAGATGCGCCCGGATCACAAAGGAGACAGCGGCATTCTGCAGTGGATCGCATTTGCATCGAATGCATTCAATGTGCTCGTTCCGTTCTACACAGGCGTAACGACAACACCGGAGTACCTGTCCAACACCACCGGCGAGGTTTCCACAGACAACTTCTACTGGGCAAGCCGCATGGTGGCTGCGATGGCAGATGCTTCCTATAAATCCTCGATTTTCCATATCGAGCGGTATCAGGAAAAAGTCATGGCAAGAGGCCATGAACTGATCAATCAGTACGACGAGCTGATCGAAAAAGAAACAGACGAGGCAAAACAGACGGCATTAAAAGAAGAAGCAAACAATAAGATCGCGGAAATGCTGAAAAAAGAGACGAGCGCAGCGCTGCATAAAGTGCTCTTTGAACTCAGCAATCAGATGAAAAACTCGTATTCCAGATCGGATGCGTAAGGAACGCATGTTTCCGCCTGTGGGAAGATCCGCAGGCGGAAATATGTTGATAAAATTTTTCAGCGTACTTTGGGGAATTTTGTTGACAAGAGGCGGCTCATATGCTATGATAAATCAGCGACATGGAAGAAGGTCTTTTTTTTATGCCTGAAATTGCTGAAGTACGAGCAGTCAAAAGTAGGACAAAGCGAAGAAGACCGCCGCTGATCCGCGAGGATCACAAGCGATAACGCAAATACACAGTGGAGGTGGAAGTCGTGCGCGTAAAAATCACATTGGCATGTACCGAATGCAAACAGCGTAATTACAACATGACAAAAGAGAAAAAGAACCATCCTGAGAGAATGGAGACAAAGAAGTACTGCAGATTCTGCAAAAAGCACACAATGCACAAAGAAACCAAATAATCTTTGGTAAGAGGTGATCAAATGGCAGAAACTGAGAAAAAGGCATCCAAAAAGAGCTGGTTCAAGGGCTTGAAAGCAGAGTTCAAGAAAATCATCTGGGTTGACAACAAAACTCTGGGCAAGCAGACCGTTGCAGTCGTAGCGATCTCTGCAGTAACCTGCGGGTTAATCACCCTGGTTGACAGCGCTGTAATCGAGTTCGTCAATTTATTGATCAAATAAGGAAAAAGGTGTCAGAATGTCAGAAGTAAACTGGTATGTAGTCCACACCTATTCGGGCTATGAAAACAAAGTAAAAGCCAATATTGAGAAAACAATTGAGAACCGTCATCTTGAGGATCAGATTTTGGAAGTACGTGTTCCTATGGAAGAAGTTGTTGAAGTCAAGAACGGAACCAAGAAACAGGTACTCCGGAAATTGTTTCCGGGCTACGTTCTGATCAACATGATCATGAACGATGATACCTGGTATGTTGTCCGCAATACCCGCGGTGTTACGGGCTTCGTCGGACCGGGATCCAAGCCGGTACCGCTTACGGATGAGGAAATGGTTAACCTTGGAATCACCGGCGGTGAGGAAAAGGTTGAGCTTGACCTTGAAGTCGGCGATGCAGTCGTTGTAACAGGCGGCGCATGGAAGGATACAACCGGACTGATTCAGAGTATCAATGATACAAAACAGATGGTTACCATCAATGTTGAGCTGTTCGGCCGCGAAACGCCGGTAGAAATAAGTTTCGCAGAAGTCAAGAAGATGTAAGAAATGCCTTAAATCAGGCGTTTCGTGGGAGGGAAATTCCCGCAATTACCACATTTATTTAGGAGGTGCCGTAAAATGGCAAAGAAAGTTACAGGATATATCAAATTACAGATTCCTGCTGGTAAAGCAACACCAGCACCACCGGTTGGACCTGCACTTGGACAGCACGGTGTAAACATCGTACAGTTTACCAAAGAGTTCAACGCAAGAACAGCAGATAAGGGAGACCTGATCATCCCTGTAGTTATCACTGTATATGCAGACAGAAGTTTCAGCTTCATAACCAAAACTCCTCCGGCAGCAGTTCTGCTTAAGAAAGCCTGCAACCTGAAATCTGGTTCCGGCGTTCCGAACAAAACAAAAGTTGCTACTATCTCTAAGGACAAAGTTCGTGAGATCGCAGAGATGAAGATGCCTGACCTGAATGCAGCATCCATCGAGGCAGCTATGAGCATGATCGCAGGTACCGCAAGAAGTATGGGTATCGTTGTAGAGGACTAATTTAGAAGAAGAGTTTACATCTTCTCGTATTGACGTGGGAGGGAGATTCCCGCAACTACCACCAGGAGGTTATTAGACAATGAAACATGGTAAGAAATATTTAGAGGCTGCAAAAGCAGTTGATCGTAGCGTTCAGTACGATCCAGCAGATGCTATTTCCACAGTTAAGAAATTAGCTACTGCTAAATTTGACGAGACAATCGAAGTTCACATCAAAACTGGTTGTGACGGACGTCACGCAGACCAGCAGATCCGTGGAGCAGTTGTTCTGCCGCACGGTACTGGAAAACAGGTTCGTGTACTTGTTTTCGCTAAAGGCGCAAAAGCTGATGAGGCTGTTGCTGCAGGTGCAGAGTTCGTTGGAGCTGAGGAGCTGATCCCGAGAATCCAGAACGATGGCTGGTTTGATTATGATGTAGTTGTTGCTACACCGGATATGATGGGTGTTGTTGGTCGTCTGGGCCGTGTACTTGGACCGAAAGGTTTAATGCCGAACCCGAAGGCTGGTACTGTAACTATGGATGTTACGAAAGCCGTTAAAGAGATCAAAGCAGGTAAGATTGAGTATCGTCTTGACAAAACAAACATTATCCACGTGCCAATCGGAAAAGCTTCTTTCACTGAGGAGCAGTTAAGCGACAACTTCCAGACGCTGATCGGTGCAATCAACAAAGCTAAACCGGCTACTCTGAAGGGACAGTACCTGAAGAGCGTTACTCTGGCTCCTACTATGGGACCTGGAGTTAAGGTTAATACTTTGAAGCTTGCATAATAAATGAAATACTGAGAACCCCCGGGGCTGTAATGGCTTCGGGGGTTCTTTGTATGTGAAAAACGGACGCCCGTGGGGGTGCGGTCTGTGGCGGAAGGGGACGGGGGTGTGATTGGGGTGGGGAGGAACTAAGAAAGAGAT
>CAVBNJ010000242.1:0-4685 GCA_963596755.1 bacterium | reverse complement strand
GTCCTGTGATGATACGGGAAGTGAAAATTATCATGTAAACTATGGAACGTCCGATTCGCTGTACGGGCCGGTTCAGTTTGAAAAGACGATTCTTCAGAAGGATGTTCGCAAAGGCGTTCTTGGAACGGGCCATCACAGCGTCTGCAAAGTTCCGGGAAAGGATGCATACTGGATTGCCTACCATCGCTTCGGCACGCCGCTGGAACAGTATCCAGAGGGAAAGGGATTTCACCGGGAAACGTGTGTGGCTCCGCTGGAGTTTGACAAAGATGGAAAAATGATGGACGTGATTGTCTGATTTTGGGGAGAACAGCATATGAATGGAAGAACGGAACAGGAATTACAGCAATACCTTTTCCAATATGAATCAGAATTTTCCAGAGAGGCTGAAACACTTTCCTTTTCTGATTTTCCAGCGTTGACAGAGGAACTTTTTTCTCTGTTTGAAAGGACAGGAAACCGGCTGCAGTATGAGAATGCTTATTTTGGCCGCCGGAAATATCTTGTTGTGTTCGCATTGAATGCCCTGCTTGCAAAGGAGCAGGGCATTTTCTCAGAGCTTTCCAGTCTGGAATGGGTTCTGGAGCAGATCTGTGAGGAAACGTGCTGGGCTCTGCCGGCGCATGTGAACCGGGAAAGTGACCCGGAATGGGAGAAAACACTGGATCTTTTTGCGTGCGAGACGGCACAGTCGCTTCTGGAGATTGCCTTTCTGCTCCGAAATGACCTGCGGCCGGAGCTGCTGCTGCGGATCTGGAAGGAGAGCAGCAGGAGAGTGCTGCAGCCATTTCTTGAACGCAAAAATAGAGAACTCTGGTGGGAAAAAAGCAAAAGCAACTGGAATGCGGTCTGCTGTGGCTCGGTGGGGGCGGCAGCCTGCCATGCAGCGGCACTTTTTCCAGCGCTTTTCCCAGATGCGGAAAGCATGGAGCGTATCGAGAAAAACTGTGAACAGATTTTGAAGCGTGTAACCCGGGATCTCTCCTACTTTCTCGCGAGTTTCAGTGAGGACGGAGCCTGTATGGAAGGTCTTGGCTACTGGGAATATGGCATGAGCTACTTTTCCATGTTTGCCGAGCTCCTGAAAGAAAAAACAGGCGGGAAAATCGATCTGCTGGATGGAGAAAAGCAGCGGAAAATTATGGAATTTCAGCAGAAGTGCTATTTCCCGGGCGGAAATACCCTAAGTTTTTCTGACGGCGACAGCAAAGGACGTTACCGGATGGGACTTACCTGTCATTTGGCCATGCTGAACCCGAATGTGGAAATTCCGCAGCTGGAACAGGCAATGCATTTCGGAGAAGATCCGTGTTACCGCTGGAATGCGGCGTACCGGGACTGGATCTGGACGAAGCAATATCTGGATTTTCTGAAAGAAAAGACAGAGAAAACGGCATTTGAAGATCAACCATTCAACGGTACCTTTTTTTATCTGCCGGATGCTGAATGGGCGATTGCGACAGGAAAGTATCAGACTGCATTTGCAATCAAAGGTGGAAACAACGGAGAACCGCATAATCATAATGATATCGGCAGTTTTCTGTATTTCATCGGAAAAGAGGAGATTATCAGCGATCTGGGCGCAGGCGAATACACGAAAGATTATTTTGGAACAAAGCGCTATTCCATTCTCTGCTGCAGCTCACGCGGACACAGCGTTCCGATTCTCAATGGAGAGGAGCAGAAAGAAGGAGAGGCGTATCGTGTCGATGATGTGAATTGCTCTGAGACAGGAAAAATCTCCATTTCTTTCGCAGGGGCATATGAGAAAGAAAGCGGGAAAAAACTGACACGGACTGCTGTATTTTGCAGGAAAACCGGTGCGCTTCAGATCGAAGACTGCCTGAAAGCCGCCCCGGTGGATATGCGTTTTACCGAAAATCTTATCACACGGCAGAAGGTAAGCCGGGAGAAAGACAGGATTCGAATCGGATCCAGTGGAATCTTGAAAATAGAAGGTGTCTCTCCGGAAAATATTCAAATCATTCCATGTATCCACAAAAATCACAAGGGAGAAACAGAAAACGTGTTTCTGATTCAATGGGATGTTGTTGACAAAGAAAATATTTGGCAAAGTCGATTTACACTTTGCCCGGAATAGTACAAATACTCCCCAATATGTGATATATTTAAATTATCAGAAATTGGGAGGTGGGCAAAATGAAAAAAATAATAACCTGGGCGGCCGCCGCAGCCCTTCTGATCTTTGTGATAGACTGGGGTGTTGTCGGACTGAAGATATTCCATGGAGACTATGACATCATAACGGGAGCGTACATCGGTGGGATCTGCCTTGTGATCATAATTTTGTATCTGATCTGCAAAGCATTTGGCAGCAAATGTCCGCATTGCGGTAAGTCACTGTTTCCAGGCGGAAAATATTGCCCGCATTGCGGAAAAAAAATAAAATAAAAGTACAAAGGCTGTGCAAATGAATTTACCATTCGCACAGCCTTTGCATTACGGGTTGCTGATCATCGCCAGAAACGCCTTATGAATCCGCACATCCGGATCGAGTTCCGGGTGGAAGGAGAAGGCCATCTGGTTTTTATATTTCACCCCGACGATCCGGTCTTCCACAACTGCAAGAATTTCCACGCCGTCCTCCACGGACGCGATATACGGCGCACGGATAAATGTCATCGGCACGGTTCCGATTCCCGCAACCGGCGCTTCTGTGTGGAAGCTGCCTAACTGGCGGCCGTAGGCATTCCGTTTGATGCACATCGGAATCGTGCCGAAATACTGCTCCGGCTGTCCCGTGATCTGTCCGTCGATCGTTTCGGCAAGAAGAATTGCACCGGCGCAGGTGGCAAGCACCGGCATGCC
Source organism: bacterium (assembly GCA_963596755.1). Lineage (GTDB taxonomy): Bacteria > Bacillota > Clostridia > Lachnospirales > Lachnospiraceae > Fusicatenibacter. The sequence continues at coordinate 1,856 of CAVBNJ010000242.1, read as the reverse complement.
GTTTTCCATCTGTTTTTTGATTGTATCAAACATTCCAAGCTCTTTTAAGAGTTTTCCCTGAACGGTACTCTCGCCGCCCGGCAGTACAAGTGCATCGTAAGGCTCAGCAAGATCGCGGGCCTGCCGCAGTTCGATGCATTCGGCGCCAAGCTGCTCTAATACTTTTTCGTGTTCTGCAAACGCACCCTGCAGTGCAAGCACTCCAATTTTCATTCTTATTTTCCTCTTTCTGCCATCAGTAAGGCGATTTCCTGCTCGTTGATGCCGACCATAGCCTCGCCGAGATCAGCGGAGAGCTCTGCGATCAGTTTGGCATCGGTGTAGTTGGTAACGGCCTTTACGATAGAAGCCGCACGTTTAGCCGGATTGCCGGATTTGAAGATACCGGAACCAACGAAAACACCCTCAGCTCCGAGCTGCATCATCAGTGCTGCATCGGCAGGAGTTGCCACACCGCCGGCTGCGAAGTTGACAACCGGGAGACGGCCGTTGTCATGCACATACTGAACAAGATCGTATGGAACCTGCAGCACTTTGGCAGCCTCAAACAGTTCGTCCTCGCGCATCGAGGTCAGTTTCTGGATTTCACTGTTCATTTTTCTCATATGGCGGACAGCCTGTACGATATCGCCGGTTCCCGGTTCACCTTTGGTACGGATCATGGATGCGCCCTCGTTGATGCGGCGGAGTGCCTCACCGAGATCTTTTGCGCCGCAGACAAACGGTACTTTGAAATTGCGTTTGTTGATATGGTAAACATCATCTGCCGGGGAGAGAACTTCGCTCTCGTCGATGTAGTCGATTTCGATGGCTTCGAGAACCTGTGCCTCTACAAAGTGGCCGATGCGGCATTTTGCCATAACCGGAATGGAAACGGCCTCCTGGATGCCGCGGATCATCTTCGGATCGCTCATACGGGAAACGCCGCCGGCTGCGCGGATGTCTGCCGGGATACGCTCCAGCGCCATAACGGCACATGCGCCTGCTTCTTCTGCAATGTGTGCCTGCTCCGGTGTGGTAACGTCCATGATAACGCCGCCTTTTAACATTTGTGCCAGTTCTTTATTCAGTTTGTATCTTTCATTTGCTGCTGCCATAATAAGTTCCTCCGTGTGTAATGGATTTTTTCTTTACTTTTGCTCTGTCTCACAGTATACTGGTAAAGTGGCTATAAAAAAATTGCCAAAATAAATATATTCAGTAAGGTCAGATAGGAGGAAAATGATCGAATGCTGACGTACAACTTTTCTAATATAGGGTCAGATTCCCTCTATGAATATTTATATAAATGCATCAAAAACGACATATTACTGGGGAATATCCGCCCCGGGGAGAAACTGCCGTCGAAACGTACTTTCGCGAAAAATCTGGGTATCAGCGTCATTACGGTCGAAAATGCCTATGCGCAGCTTGTCGCAGAAGGTTATCTGTATTCCATGCCAAAGCGCGGCTTCTATGCGGCGGATCTGGAAGGTTCTGCCCCGGTGCACGAGGCGGTTCCAAAAGAGATGCTCCGGATGGCAAACGGCGAGACTTCGTATTTTGCGGATTTTTCCAGCAACCAGACGGACAGCGAGATTTTCCCGTTCACAATCTGGACGCGGACGGTGCGTGCCGTTTTAAATGATAACCGGATTCAGCTGATGATCAACTCCCCATGTGCCGGTATTCCGGAGCTGCGCGGGGCGATTGCCAAATATCTAAGGGAGTTCCGCGGCATGCAGGTGCTGCCGGAGCAGATTATCGTGGGAGCCGGAACAGAGTATCTGCATGGACTTCTGATCCAGCTTCTCGGAAATGATCTGGTCTACGGCGTGGAGGACCCGGGCTATCATAAGATTGCGCGGATCTATGAG
>CAVBNJ010000241.1:0-4687 GCA_963596755.1 bacterium | reverse complement strand
CCCCAGCTCTCAAAAAAGTAGTCGATACCGTCGATGGTGGTCCAGCCGGTATCCATCACGCCGTCTGCATCTACGTGATACATTCTCTTACCGTGCTCAAACCACTCATTTTTCTTGATGCTTCCGTCTTCGCTCAGATAATACCAGGTCGTGCCGATCTTCTGCCATCCTTTTAATCCAACGCCGCCCCAGCTCTCAAAGTAGTACGTTTTTCCGTCGATGGTCTGCAGTCCGGCGCTCATTTTGCCGTCTGCATTGGCATGGTATGTTCTGTTTTTGTAGGTAAACCATTCGTTTTTCTTTACAGTTCCGTCTGCATTGAAATAATACCAGGAACCGTTTTCTTTATACCATTCGTTCTGGCGCATGCCGCCCCAGCTGTAGAAATGGTAGGTATTTCCGTCTGCATCGGTGTACCATTCAGAGGCACACATGGTTCCGTCCTCTTTTAAGTAATAGGAGCGGTTCTGATGGACAATCCACTCGCCTGCCGCAAGTGTGCCGTCCTCTTTCCGGTATCTCCATGTTCCATCCGCCTGTTTCACCCAGCCGGCAGGGACTTTTACTTCCGGCTCTTTGGCAGTGTCATCTGCCGCCGGCGTTTCTGTTGGTGTTGGTGTTTCTGTCGGAATCGGCGTTACGGCTGTACTGCTGTCCGCCGCATCCTGTACAGCCGGTGCTTCTGCCTCCGTATTTTCGCTTTCTGTACTTTCACTTTCCTCCTGCTGTACAACTGCTGTGCCGTTGTTTTCCGCCCCCTGTACCTGTGCCGGGAGCGACCAGCTTCCCACTGCCATTGCTGCGGCGAGCAGCAGGGGCAGTATCTTTTTCTTTGCCATGTTCAGCCTCCTTTTTTATTTCTTCTTTTATCGTGCCATCTGATAAATCTCGTAAACTTCCTGTGCGCCCAGTTTGCGGATGCGGGACAGTTTTACGGTGTCCTGCTGTGTCGCATCCATGGAAAGTGCGCGCAGATCCTCATCCGACGGATTCGGGATATCGAGCTCGTGCAGGGAGGTCGGCATGCCGATGCTGCGGAAGAACTCTACCGTCCGCTCAATGCCTTCGGTTGCCCGTTTGTGCTCACTTCCCTCGGTGATGCCCCATACTTTCTCAGCAAACTGTGCAAACCGCCAGAGAACCGTCTCCTCGTCATACTGATACTTCGCCCAGGCTCCCCAGACTGCGGACAGCGATGCGCCGTGTGCGACATCGTATTTTGCGCTTAATGCATGGCCGAATTTATGTACTGAAAAATCTTTGCCGCGTCCGCACTCGGTCAGGCCGTTGTGGGACAGGCTGCCGCACCACATGATCTCTGCCATCGCATCGTAATCGGACGGATTTTCCAGAACCTTCGGTCCGTTTTTGATTACGGTGCGGAGGAGTCCCTCTGCTATTTCATCCGTCATCTCACATTTGCTTTCCGGGATGAAATAGCGCTCCATCGTGTGCATCATAATATCCGTCACGCCGCAGGCAATCTGGTATTTCGGCAGGGTTGATGCAAGCGCCGGGTTCATGATGGCAAACTTGCAGCGGTTGAACGGTGTGTTGATGCCGGCTTTCTTTCCGATCGCCTCATTTGTCAGAACGGCGGAATCACTCATCTCGCTTCCGGCTGCCGGGATTGTCAGAACAGCTCCCACCGGGAGAGATTTCGTCAGCGGAACTTTTTTCGTCCAGATGTCCCAGAGTGCCTCGTCCGGGTTTGCCGTTCCGTGCGCAACCGCTTTTGCCGTATCGATCGAGCTTCCGCCTCCGACAGCGAGAATGAAGTCGGCCTGCATCACGAGGGCCTTTTTCACACCTTCCTCGGCAAGGGCAAGTCTCGGGTTTGGTTTTACGCCGCCGAGCTCCTCGAACGCAATGCCCTCTTTTGCAAGAGACGCTTCCACTCGGTCCAGAAGGCCGCTCCGTTTTGCGCTTCCGCCGCCGTAAACGACAAGCACTTTTGTGCCGCCCCATTTTTTCACCTCAGCACCGGCCTGATTCTCGGTCTCCTTTCCAAATACAACCTCTGTCGGTGTATACTGTATGAACTGATCCATCTTCTTTTCCTCCCTACATTTCTTTTATTTTCATTCTTTTTTATTCTTCATAAATCCGGACACTGCCTGAGCTGACGCGGTAGAGATCGTCTCTTCTGTTTTCGAGCGACGGAATTTCTGCTCTTATCTTTTCCAGCACCTCCGGATCCAGCTCTGCGGTCAGAACCTGCGGCGTATCGTCCGCTTCCGCGAGAATTTCGCCGTCCGGCGCGATGATCATGGAATGACCGTACGCTTCAAACCGTGCCTTCTGGCCGCACTGATTGGCGGCGAGCACGTAGCATCCATTCTCGATCGCCCGCGTGCGCAGCAGCGTTTCCCAATGGCGCTCTCCTGTCGCTTTCGTGAAATTGGCCGCTACCAGAAATGCATCTGCGCCGGAGGATGCCATCAGACGGTACTGCTCCGGGAATCGGATATCGTAGCAGATGCTCATGCCGAACATGCCAAGCGGCGTGTCCGCAAGAACAATCTCATTTCCCGGTCGGATTTCACGCGACTCCTCGTAGGAGACGCTTCCCGGAATATTGACATCAAACATGTGGATTTTGCTGTATTCTGCAATGGTTTCTCCGTCCGGTCCGAACAGAAACGATGTGTTGGACGGCCGCCCCTGATGACGGCGCACAGTCATGCTGCCGCAGTGCAGATAGACGCCGTACCGTTTAGCAAGGCTGGAAAACCGGCGGCTCACGTAGCCCGGCACTGCACTTGCGTGGCCCGGCATGTCGGCACCGGTGTATTCTGCCGTTTCCGGAAAGAGGATCAGCTTCGCTCCCTGCTCCGCCGCCTCCCGCACATACTGCTCCGCCAGACGCATATTTTCATTCATATCCGGCCCGGAATCCATCTGCACCAGGCCTGCAATCATTTTCTCCATTTTAAGTCCCCTCGTTTCACATTTATCCTGTGATTTTTCGCTTATACTCTCGTTTATTATATCGCATATTCCGCAAAACAGCTACCCAATTTCGCAATTTTCATACCCTTTGCGGATTTTATTTTTTAATTTTTGAAAATAAGGATTGACAAAACGCACGAAAAGGAGTAGCGTAAGACCATAAGCTGTCGCATGCGATCAGATGCGGCAAAAAAATCACGAAAGGAGAACACCACTTATGATCAATCTTACTTATTTACCAATGGTAAAACAGAATAAAATTCGTGTGGCGATCAAAACAAGTGGCTGCCCTTCTTTCGAAATTTTCCGTAAGCATTAAATCTGCATAACAAATCTCTATGCATTCTTTATGCCTGCTATTTCGCACAGAAGGCGCAGTACGTCGATACTGCGGCTTTTTTTGTTGCTCGGGAACAGTACGAAAACGTTCTATCTGGTTTTTGTCTGCTTCCAACAGGCAAATCCCGCGGTCTTCTTACCGCATAGATCCCCTTCTTTTACATAAAAGCCGCATTTGCTTTCGTTTCCCGTTGTTCCGTTCCCACACCTTACGGAGCTTTTGAAAGCATATGTTTGCGCAGACACCCAACGACATCAATGAGGAGGTTTTAACATTCATGAAGAAAAATCCAATCGGTAAGTACCTGCTCCAGAACTGGTACTACTACGTTTTCGCTTTCGGTTCCATGGCCCTAAGTGTCTTTCTCGATATGCTCGCGCCGCTTGTCACGCTGCACATCGTAGATGACGTGCTGGTCGGCCATAAAATGGAACTGCTCTGGAAATACCTTGCCGCCTTTCTTCTGATCGGTGCTGCAAAGGCGCTGTTCCAGTACATCAAAGAATTTTTATTCGATGTCAGCAGCGTCCGCGTCGCCAGCCAGATGAGAGGCAACCTGTTCCGCCATGTCCAGCGGCTTTCGGTGGAATACTTTGACAAAAACAATACCGGCGAACTTCTCGCCCGTGTGCGCGACGACGTCGACCGGATCTGGGATATCCTCGGCTTTGCCGGCATGCTGATCTTAGAAGGCCTGATCTGTATCGTGATGGCGATGGTCAGCATGGTAAAACTCGATCTCCCGCTGACCCTCGTCTCCGTTGCGATTCTTCCGTTTGTCGCAGGCATCGCAATCCGCCTCGAAAAAGAACTCGACCGCGTCTACGATGCGATCAGCGAAGAGAACGCCGTCATGAACACGGTTGCACAGGAAAATCTCGCCGGTGTCCGCACCGTCAAATCGTTTGCGCGCGAGCCGTATGAGATTAAAAAATTCCGGAAACATAACCAGAAATACTGTGATCTCAACATGGATCAGGCGCGCGTCCTGATGAAATACGATCCTGCCATCTCCTTCCTCACGAAGCTGATGCGCGTGCTCGTTCTTCTCGTCGGCGGCTACGGCGTCATCCACGGACGTATCACGCTTGGTATTTTAACAGCGTTTATGGAATATACCTCAAAAATCACCTGGCCGATCGAAAATGTCGGCTGGCTCGGCAACTGTTTTGCATCCGCGATTGCTTCCAACAAGAAGCTGAACAAAATTCTCGCAGAGGAGCCGCAGATTGCAGAGCCGGAGCATCCAGTTGAGCTGAATGGACTCCCGGGCAATCTCGAATTTCATCACGTTGATTTCTCCCTGCATGACACACCGATTCTGCAGGATATCGACTTCACAACATGGATCAGGCGCGCGTCCTGATGAAATACGATCCTGCCATCTCCTTCCTC
>CAVBNJ010000240.1:0-4695 GCA_963596755.1 bacterium | reverse complement strand
GAAGCAAACAGTATAGAGTAGCAAAACAGTCCGTAATGCGTGCACTGACCAGCTCCTACGCAGGAAGAAAACAGAAAAAACGTCAGTTCCGTCAGCTGTGGATCGCTCGTATCAACGCAGCAGCAAGAATGAACGGCCTTTCCTACAGCAAATTTATGTATGGTCTGAAACTGGCAGGCGTTGAGCTGAACCGTAAAGTTCTGGCTGACATGGCAGTTAACGATGCAGAAGGATTTGCAACACTGGCTGAGCTTGCAAAAAGCAAAGTAGCATAAGTAAAAAACATATTCTGTATGAATATACGAAGAAGCTGTGAGAACCGAAAGGGGATCGCAGCTTCTTTTGGATATAGAAAAATATGAGGTAAATATGGAAAAAAGCAAAGTAGCAGTGATTGCCTGTCCCGACTACGATCCGGTGCGCGTAAAGGAAGGTCTGCAGGCGGGCCTGGAACTGATCAGCGGTCTGCCGTCTCTGATCGGAAAAGAAGAAAGTATTTTATTAAAACCGAATCTGGTCCGCTCGGCGAAACGCGAACGCGCCGTTGTGACCGACCCGGAAGTCATGGATGCGCTGATCACGATTTTACAGGAGAGCGGTTACGCCAACCTTTCCTGTGGTGACTCCTGCGGTCTTGGCACCCCGGAGGGAATCGCAAAAGAAGCCGGGCTGAAAGAAGTTCTGGAAAAGCACCGCGTTCCGCTGAAAGATTTCCAGGAGAGCGAGCGCGTGGAAACTGCGGACGGCAAATTTCTGATGATCGCCAGAGATGCACTTTCGTGTGATGCCCTCATCAGCGTCAGCAAAATGAAAACGCACGCACTGGAGCGCATCACCGGAGCAGTCAAAAACCAGTACGGCTGCATCAGCGGCGTCTACAAAAAGCTCGGCCACACGCAGTTCCCAAATGCCGAGAGCTTCGCACATATGCTGATCGAGCTGAACCAGAAGGTAGCGCCGCGCCTCTACATCTGCGACGGCATCGTGGCAATGGAAGGCAACGGTCCGACCTCCGGTGATCCGGTTTCGATGGGCGTTCTTCTGCTGTCCACCGACCCGATCGCGCTGGATACCGTATTCTGCCATCTGGTAGACCTAGATCCGACGTATGTGCCGACGAATCTCTACGGCGAAACCCTCGGTCTTGGAACATGGCACGATGACCGTATCGAAATCCTGACGCCGGACGGCGAACTGTCGGTGGAGGAACTCAAAAGAAAGTACGGAAACCCGGATTTCAACGTCGACCGCCGCAAAGCCCGTAAAAAAGGTGCACTTGACCTGCTGGAGATCCTCGGCGTCTTCCAGAACCGCCCTTATATCATAGAAGAAAAATGCAGAAAATGCGGCATCTGCGTCGAGAGCTGCCCGGTCGAGGGCAAGGCGGTCCGCTTCGACCGCGGACGCAAAAATCCGCCGGTCTACGATTATAAAAAATGCATCCGCTGCTTCTGCTGCCAGGAAATGTGCCCGCACCAGGCAATCCAGGTGAAAAAACACCGGCTGCCGTGGGGAAAATAAGGCAGTATACTACAAAGTGACTGGAAAAGCCCAAAAAGAAGTGTTATACTTGGAATCGAACAAACATTAACATCAGGAGGAACAACACCATGGAATTAGAAACTTTAAGAAGTGATATGATAGCAGCAATGAAGGCAAAAGACAAAGCGAGAAAAGAGGCCATCTCTTCTCTGATCTCCGCAGCAAAGAAAGTAGCCATCGATGAGGGCTGCCGCGATGACATCAAACCGGAACTCGTAGACCGTGTCATCTTAAAAGAGCTGAAAACCGTAAAAGAGCAGATTGACACCTGCCCGGCATCCCGTGAGGACTTAAAAGCAGAGTATCAGTTCCGCTATGATGTCATCAGCGAGTATGCGCCGAAGCAGATGAGTGCAGACGAAGTAAAAGCCTACATTCAGAAGAAATTTGCAGACGTTCTGGCAACCAAGAACAAAGGTGCCATCATGAAAGCGGTTATGACAGATATGAAAGGTAAAGCAGACGGAAAAGTAATCAACCAGACCGTTGCAGAACTGTGCAAATGAATATCATCAACATCGAACACATCAGCAAACTGTTCGGCGACAAACTGATTTTTGATGATGCCTCCTTCGGCCTCCAGGAAGGCGACAAGGTCGGCATCGTCGGAATCAACGGAACCGGAAAATCCACGCTGCTGCGCATGGTAGCAGGAGAGGAGACCCCGGATTCCGGCCAGATTATCCGCCAGAACAACCTCAAAATTGCCTACCTCCCGCAGACCCCGGAATTTCCCAAGGACGCCACCGTGCTGTCCTACGCCCTTTCCGGTGATGAGGAGGACTGGCAGGTGCAGAGCAATCTTCTGCAGCTCGGCATCACCGAATACGACGCAAAACTTGATACCCTTTCCGGAGGCCAGCGCCGAAAGGTTGCCCTGGCGAAAGTGCTTGCGTCCGATTTTGATGTCCTGATCCTCGACGAGCCGACGAACCACCTCGACAACGCGATGCTGTCCTGGCTCGAGGATTACCTGAAAAATTACCGCGGAACCGTATTTATGGTCACCCATGACCGTTACTTTCTGGATAAGGTGTCAAACCGCATCCTCGAAATCAGCCATGGAAAGATGTACAGCTACGATTCCAACTATTCCCGTTTTCTGGAACTGAAAGCGGAGCGCGAGGAGATGGCGCTTGCAACCGAGCGGAAACGCCAGAGCATCCTGCGCATGGAGCTGGAATGGGCAAAACGCGGCTGCCGCGCCAGAAGTACGAAGCAGCGCGCCAGACTCGACCGTCTCGAGGCACTGAAAAACGGCACTGCACCGACCGCAGACGCCGTTGTCGAGATGGATGCCGTCGAGACCCGTATGGGCAAAAAGACGATCGAATTTCACAACGTCAGCAAAGCCTTCGGCGATAAAACGCTGATGAAAGATTTTGAGTACATCTTCCTGCGGAACCAGAGTGTCGGCATCATCGGCCCGAACGGCTGCGGAAAATCCACGATGCTGAAAATGATCACCAAAGAGACACTTCCGGACAGCGGAACGATCGAAATCGGTGACACGATCCGCATTGGCTATCTCGCGCAGGAAGAACCGGATATGGATACGAACCAGCGCGTCATCGACTATGTGAAAGACATTGCCGAGTACGTTCAGACCCGTGACGGCCGCATCAGCGCATCGCAGATGCTCGAACGATTCCTGTTCACACCGGATATGCAGTATACGCCGATTTCGAAACTCTCCGGAGGCGAGAAACGGAGACTGTATCTCTTATCCGTTCTGGTGAGCGGCGCCAACGTTCTGATCCTCGACGAGCCGTCCAATAATGTCGATATCCCGACACTCACCGTGCTCGAGGATTTTCTGAACACGTTTGTCGGCATTGTGATCACGGTCTCTCATGACCGTTATTTCCTGGATAACGTTGTAGACCGTATCTTCGAATTCGACGGAAACGGAAATCTCCGGCAGTACGAAGGCGGTTATACTGATTACCTTGAGGCAAAAGAACGCCGCTATGGTGAGAGCAGCACAGAAGTGCTGAAAACCGCACCGTCCAAAGGAGCGGCAGAGGAACCTGCAAAACAGAAGAACAACGACTGGAAGCAGAACCGCCCGACACGCCTGAAATTTACGTTCAAAGAGCAGCGTGAGTACGAGACTATCGACGAGGATATTGCCGCATTGGAAGAAAAAATAGCATCCATCGACGATCAGATGCTCAAAAATGCCACAAACTCCGCCAAACTTGCCGAGCTGATGGCGGAAAAAGAGAAGACCGAAGCTGCACTGGAAGAAAAGACGGAGCGCTGGGTGTACCTCACCGACCTCGCAGAACAGATTGAGGCACAGAATCAGAAATAAGAAATGCGAAGGAACTGTCCGCAAAAGAAAAATCTGCGGGCAGTTCGTTGCTTTTTTAACGAACCGTTTGATGTGAAAATACCAGATATTGTAAAAAACTTGTATTTTTACTCGAACACCCACAGAAAATCTGGACAGAATCACCAAACGGTGTTATAATTTGAACAATGGACAAAGTGGCATCATCATGCCCTCATCCGGGTTTTTCAAAGCGCGGAGGCAACCGACCCGGCAGAACACCAAACTGAGAAAAGCCAAAGTAATTTTTGGTCATCATTTTTTAAGGAGGATAAAATCAAATGGCTAGAAAGATGAAAACCATGGATGGTAATCAGGCTGCAGCACATGCGTCATATGCTTATACCGACGTAGCAGCGATTTACCCGATCACCCCTTCATCCGTTATGGCGGAGCATACCGATGAGTGGGCAACCCAGGGAAGAAAGAACATTTTCGGACAGGAAGTTCAGGTAACTGAAATGCAGTCCGAGGCAGGAGCAGCAGGTGCAGTACACGGATCACTGGCAGCCGGAGCTCTTACCACAACCTACACCGCATCTCAGGGACTTCTTCTGATGATCCCGAACCTTTACAAAATTGCCGGTGAGCAGCTCCCAGGCGTATTCAACGTATCTGCTCGTGCCCTTGCAAGCCACGCACTTTCCATCTTCGGAGATCACTCAGATGTTTACGCCTGTCGTCAGACCGGAGTCGCAATGCTCTGCGAGTCCAGCGTACAGGAGGTTATGGACCTGACACCAGTTGCACATTGTGCAGCAATCAAAGGCAAAGTTCCGTTCATCAACTTCTTCGACGGATTCCGTACATCCCACGAG
>CAVBNJ010000239.1:0-4714 GCA_963596755.1 bacterium | reverse complement strand
TCAGTATTTCCCGACGCTGGCAACCGATACCGATCCGCTGCGCGAGACGCATTTCCCACAGAACTGGACGATTTACTACTGGGCGTATTGGATGGTCTGGTGTGTGGCAGCGCCGTTCTTTATTGGAAACATTTCACGGGGAAGAACGGTGCGCCAGACAATTCTCGGCGGATATGGTTTCGGCGTTGGTTCTACGATTTTAAGTTTTATCATTCTGGGAAATGAATCGATGGGTCTGCAGATGGCGGGAAAGGCAGATTTCATCGCGCAGTATGCTGCAGACGGTGATCTCTATGGCATGATTATTGCTATGATCCAGAAAATTCCGTGCACACCGCTGGTTCTTATCGTTCTGCTGCTCACGATGATTGCTTTCTATGCGACTTCCTTTGATTCGATTGCCCTGACGGCTTCCTGCTACAGTTACCGCCATCTGGAAGAAGGACAGCAGCCGGCGAAAGGGATTCAGCTCATGTGGTGCATCCTGCTGATCCTGTTTCCGATTGCCCTGGTCTTTTCAGAAAGTTCCATGAGCAATCTGCAGTCGGTCAGCATCGTGGCGGCATTTCCAATTGGAATAGTGATTCTGATGATTATCGCCGGATTTTTGAAGGATGCCGGGGCGTATCTGGAAGAAATGAAGAAGAAATGATACCATATGCAGCTTGAAAATAGGACAGAGCCAGATTTCTGCGAATCGGAAATCTGGCTCTGCGTATTTTCAAATAACGACATTACACAAACAAGGTGCACCCCTGCCTTTTGAACTGTTCAATCTTTTCGTCAATCCGCTCGGTTGTCACCCCGAGGTGCTCGGCGAGACACTGCTTGCAGAAAAACTGTTCCGCGCCGCGGTTGATGAATTTGCGGTGAGCTCCGATCTCATTGTGCGTCAGTTCCCTGCCGCACTGCATACAGCGTGCCATCAGAGTTTTACAACCTTTGCACGGTATACTTTCGATGCAAACGGCTCAAGCTCCGTGGCAAGAGATGCATTATTGGCGCGCAGCGTTTCGCCGGTCCATACCTCTGTGAGTTCCAGTGTGTGGCCGGTGGAGAACGGGAGTCCGATTTCATCGAGATTGAGAACGGCGCGGGATTTTCCGTCGCTCATGTTGAAGGCGCCGATAGCGAGATCACCGTCGGAAAGTGCGCGGACATAGATCAGAACCTCGTCGTTTCCGCCATGGTTTCTCACTTTATATGGCTGGCGGCAGAGCGGATCCTGGTTGATGCGGATCATTTCATCGTTCATCAGAATGCGGCGGGTTTCATCACTCATTTCGCGGATATCGCAGCCGATCATCAGCGGGGAGCCGAGGAATGCCCACAGTGCATAATGCGTCTGGTACTGAACATCGCTGCAGCCGGCCAGACCTACGTTTCCTTTGCCGTGCATGCCGACGATCAGCATATCCATGTCGTTGAAGCAGCCCACACCGTTGTACGGATGCAGCTTTTCCTGCTGGGCTACGAGATCTTTGACAGAATCCCAGGTGTCAAAGATATCACCGGTGGAGCGCCACATGGAAGCGCCGGTCTCTTTGATCCACTCGTGGGTCTCATCTGCGCCCCAGGAGCAGGCGGAAAAAAGAATATCGCGTCCGCAGTTCTCAAGTGCCAGACCCATGCGGCGGTACAGATATTTTCCGTGCAGGATCGGGCTGTGGTAGCAGTAATCATATTTTAAGAAGTCAACGCCCCAGGATGCGAACGTTTCTGCGTCAATAAATTCATGCTCATAACTGCCAGGGTAGCCGGCGCAGGTCATATTTCCGGCGCAGGAGTACATACCGAATTTCAGGCCTTTCGAATGAACGTAATCAGCAACTGCTTTCATGCCGTGCGGGAACTTTTCCGGGTCCGGTACAAGACGGCCGTTTTCATCACGCTCGCGTAAAGACCAGCAGTCGTCGATGACGAGATATTCGTATCCTTTATCGCGCAGACCGCTCTCGGCCATAACGTCAGCAGTTTCAAAAATCATTTTCTCGTTGATGTTTTCACCGAAGGTATTCCAGGAATTCCAGCCCATCGGCGGTGTAAGTTTGATCATAGTATTGACCTCCCGTATGTTTTGATGTACTTTGAGTATAGATGGATTTACAGAGCAAAACCATGGAATTTTGAGACAGAACCATGGATTTTTGTTGCATAAGAGATGAAATATGGGAAAAGAGGAGAATGTGTGTTTATATCAGAACGAAATGGAATCTGGCCGGTCAATGCAGGGCGGCAGGACTGCCGTGATTTTCATTCCTGGGGACCGGGTGTCCGCCAGTGCTACATCATTCATTATATTATCAGCGGGAAGGGAACCTTTACCTGCGGAAAAAAGACGTATGCGCTTAACAAAGGCCAGAGCTTTCTGATCTGCCCGGAGCAGGTGGTGCAGTACGCGCCGGATGAAAACGAGCCGTGGGAATATGTATGGGTTGACTTTGTTGGAGAACAATGCCCGCAGATTCTGGGACAATCGGTGCTGAATCCGGATCAGCCGGCAGCACCGTCCATTTCGCAGGAGAAACTGCTGCCGTATTTTGAACGCCTCTGCCAGCTGGAACTCTACCGGCAGAACAGCAGGGAGGCGGCAGGTGTTCTGCTTGCGCTTCTTGGTGTATACCAGGATCTGGCGGAACCGCAGCGGGAGGAGAGCCGGGACGAGGATCCGCGCATCATGGAAGCGCTGGCGCTGATTGCCTCCGGCTACCATAGAAGTGAATTCCGCACGGAGACGCTGGCACAGAAACTGGCGGTCAGCCGCGCAACACTGCATCGCCTGTTTCAGAAAAACATCGGCCAGTCTCCGGGTCAGTATCTGCTGGAATACCGGCTGCAGCAGTCGGAAAAACTGCTGCGGATGGGAATGAACGTCAAACAGACGGCGCTTTCCTGTGGATTTGATGATCCGTTTTATTATTCCCGTATTTTTCGGAAACACTATGGAAAAGCGCCGTCGGATTACCGATAAGTGTTACCGAAGCATCATCGTTCATCCGAGAGATAATTCCGCATGCAGCGCAGCGCGGATTTTTCCAGACGGCTGACCTGCGCCTGTGAGATGCCGATTTCCCGGGCAACCTCCATCTGCGTCTGGCCTTCATAGAAGCGCATGCGGATAATCTGGCGTTCGCGTTCATTGAGGCGGGCAACGGCATCCTGCAGCGCAAGGTTCTGCACCCAGTTTTCTTCTTTATTCTTCTTATCACTCAGCTGATCCATGACATACAGCGTGTCGCCTCCTTCGGTGTAGACAGGCTCGTACAGGCTCATCGGGCTCTGAATGGCATCCAGGGCATAGACGATATCCTCTTTTCCGATGCCGATCTCTGCGGCGATTTCCTCGATAGTTGGCTCCTTCTGATTCTGCTTGAGATAGAGCTCGCGGGCACAGATGGCGCGGTAGGCTGTATCGCGCAGGGAACGGCTGACGCGGATCGCATTGTTGTCGCGCAGATAGCGCCGGATTTCTCCGATGATCATAGGAACGGCATAGGTGGAAAAGCGGACGTTTAAGGTCGTGTCAAAGTTGTCGATGGCCTTGATGAGGCCGATGCAGCCGATCTGAAAGAGATCATCGGCGTTTTCGCTGCTGTTGGAAAAACGCTTGATGACGCTCAGGACGAGGCGTAGGTTGCCCTGAATGTAGCGTTCGCGGGCGTCTGGATCGCCTTCGCGGGCTTTCTTCAACAGCGTTTCTTTTTCTTCTGCATTCAGCACGGGAAGACGTGACGTATTGACTCCGCACAGTTCAACTTTATTGATCGCCATGGTATGAATCCTCCTGAAACGTGGAACGTTTGATACATGTTCACGTGTGTTATACGTTCATGATTGGCAGTTGACGGGGCGAATATACGAGTGCCCGAAAAATTTCATAAAGTTTTAGCCCTTGACAACGGATACAAAAATACAGGACTGCTATTGTAGAAAAGGCGGGAGATGTGATAAGATAAGGAAAGTGCAGGAAATGAGAGGTTTTATTTTATGATGAGTGGAAAGGAACGGAGAGAAGAGATCCTCCGAAGAATTATGAGCAGTAAGACGCCGGTTTCCGGTGCAGCACTGGCAAAGAGCTGTGAGGTGAGCCGGCAGGTGATTGTACAGGATATCGCGCTGATCCGTGCAGCCGGATACGACGTGATTGCGACAAACCGCGGCTATATCTGCAGCAGTCCTGCGAGAGAGACGCGGGTATTTGAGGTCAATCATACAGATGAGCAGATGCAGGATGAACTGAACACGATCGTGGATTTCGGCGGCGTCGTACTGGATGTCATCGTGCGCCACGAGGTGTATGGAGAACTGCGGGCAGATCTGAATATCAGTTCACGCAATAAAGTAGCATTGTTTATGGAAGAGATCCGCCAGGGAACATCGCGCCCGCTGAAGAATATCACATCGGGCGAGCACTTCCATACAGTTTCGGCAGATTCCGCACAGACACTGGATCTGATCGAGGCAGAACTGAAAAAGAAAGGCTACCTGGTACGGACTGTGAAATAGGGGGAAAAAGCCCTTATTTTCACAAAAAACTGTTATTCTGAAAAATTTTAAATTTTTTTTGAAAAAGGTGTTGACTTTTCTCTTAGGATAGTGTAATATACATGATGTCAGCGGGAACGAGTGATAAACAAAGAGTTCCAAAGCGACAAAGAAATGTGCGTTTAGCTCAGCTGGATAGAGCGTTTGGCTACGGACCAAAAGGTCGGGG
>CAVBNJ010000238.1:3552-4754 GCA_963596755.1 bacterium | reverse complement strand
CTTATAAAGAGGTTGTTACACTTCTTGCAGACTGGTATGATAAAGGATACATTTATCAGGATGCGCTGACAGATCAGCAGGGCTCCAGCACAATGATGAAAGCAGGAAATACATTTTCTTATGTAACATCCATCAAACCTGGTTTCCTGGTAGAAGCAAATGCTGCAAATGGAACGGAATGCTATGCAATGTATTTTGGAAATGATGTAGAGGGCGGTCTTGCAACCACAAATACCAGCTTCTATGATACTGGTATTGCAAGCAACAGCGCAGATCCGGAGATGGCATTCAAATTTGTTTCCGCACTGTATACCGATCCAACCGTTATGAACATCTGGCAGAATGGTATTGAGGGTACAAACTATCAGGTACTTGATGACGGAACAGCTTATTTTGTAGATGGAGAGGATGCTTCCAACTACAAATATCATCAGAACACAGGCTGGATGATGGGTAACCAGTTCCTTACCTATGTATGGAACGATGGATCCAGAGATACCAATTACTGGGAGAAACTGCAGGCTCACAACGACTGGGCACAGTATTCACCGGCTTATGGATTTATGTGGGATTCTTCCAACTATTCAACGCAGATTACTGCACTGCAGAATGCTCTTTCTACTTACAGACCGGCACTTGAAACAGGTTCTGTTGGAACTGCGGGCTTAGAAGAAACACTGCAGAAACTGAATGATGCTCTGTATGCAGCAGGACTGCAGGATGTCATGGATGAGAAACAGAAACAGTTAGACGAGTGGCTGGATGCAAACGGCGGAGCAACCCAGACCCCACAGGAGAATCTGGACAAGATTGAGGCAGCAAAAGAAGCAAACAAATAAACATCATGCATAACTAAGGCAATCCGCCCGGGGACTGTAAAAACTGTGCGGTCTCCGGGCGGATTGTTGTATGGGGAAGGTAAAAAGGAGGACAAAAACTATGATTACAAAAATGACACAGATTCCGGTGACTGAGGAAAATTACCCGTTTCAGTCCGCAGCGAAAAAATGCAATTTCGATGGTATCGGCTATGTAGAGGATGAGTATTTCATGTCCGGAACTGCCAATGTTTACACCGAGAAGGACAAAAACCATCAGGTAGAGCCGATCTTTGAAGGTGCGCCGTACACCACCCGTCTTTTGGTCCGCCGTCCGGCAGATCCGGCGAAATTCAGCGGAAATGTTGTGATTGAGATTTTAAA
>CAVBNJ010000238.1:0-3323 GCA_963596755.1 bacterium | reverse complement strand
CTTTACTGGGATATGCAGACCGATCTTGCAAGACTTCTGCGCACCGATTCCGAGCTGAATCCAATCCGCGAGTATGGAAGATGTTATCTCTATCTGCTTGGATGGTCACAGTCCGGTTCTTATATGTCGAGAACGCTGAATTCTTTCGCATACCGCGATGAAGATAAATATGCAGAACCGCTGTTTGACGGATACTTTGAGGCAGGAGCAGATGCCGCACTGGCACCGATCAACTCCTACGAATATGCTGCAACAAACGGACAGATTTCTCAGTCCGGCACGATTCCGCAGGCGAGCGTTCTGATGTGCAAACAGCCATATATTGCAATCAACACCGAGTCCGAGAACCGTGGTGCAAACTGGGCAGGTGACAGCGATCTGCCGGATATGAAATTCCGTACGTATCAGATCCCGGGAACAAGCCATGATGCATGGTATAATATGATTGACTATTATGAGGGATATCTCCATGATGACGCTGCAAGAGCAAACTTTGAACTGTCCTACAGTGGTGTAGAGGGCGAGCCTCTGGACACCCCGTATCAGTACATTTTCCAGGCAGCACTCCGCAACTTGTATGTATGGGTAAGAGAAGGCGTTCCGGCTCCGCATGCGCCGAAGATCGAGATGGTTCCTGCAAAACCGGGAGACCTTGATGCACTGACTGCATTTAATCCGAACAGCGCTACAACAAAATTTGAAAATAAGAAAGATCTGTTCGGCAACACCATGGGCGGTATCCGTATGGCATGCATGGATTATCCAGTTGGAAAATATACCAGCCATTCAAAACGGGCTGACGGAAGCTACGATCCGATGTTCGGAACGGTTTATCCATTTGCACCGGAACAGCTTACGGCAATGTACGGCAGTCTGGATCACTATAAAGAACTGGTAGAGAAGAGTGCAGCAGAGACTGTATCACTTGGTTTCCTGCTGAAAGAAGATGTTCCTGCATACGTAGATTTCACCGTCAATATGGCAAAGAGAAGAGGGTTAAAATAAGATGAAAAAAATGAATTACACATTTTCCGTGCCGGACAACAAACGGGTACGTATGATCGTCAGCACAGACTGCAAAAATGAGGCGGACGATCAGTTCGCACTGGCGCATCATCTGATGACACCGATGTTTATCATGAAAGGTATCGTTCCGTGCCACTTCAATATGTTCTCCCGCGATTACGGCGACGGTCATACAGCACAGGCGAGCATGGATGAGGTCAACAAAGTGCTGGACCTGATGGATCTGCAGGGCGTATGCCCGGTCTGCAAAGGATCGGAGTTCCCGATGAAAGACGAGCAGACACCGGCGGTATCCGAGGGTGCAAAGCTGATTGTGGAAGAAGCCATGAAAGATGACCCGCATCCGCTGTTTATCGCCTGCCAGGGCGCACTGACCGACGTTGCGTCCGCACTGCTGATGAAACCGGAAATCGCAGACCGCATGACGGCCATCTGGATCGGCGGAGCACCGTATCCGGCAGGAGGAGAGGAGTTCAACCTCCGTCAGGATATCGCGGCTGCAAACGTTGTGATGAAATCCGGCATGAAGGTATGGCAGGTTCCGTCTACGGTATACAAGAAAGTGACCGTTTCCCTCACTGAGCTGCAGCTTAACGTTCAGCCGTGCGGAGAGATCGGAAATTATCTGTATCAGCAGATGGTAGACTTCAACAACACCTTCTATCAGTTCCAGGAATGGCCGCACGGCGAAATCTGGGGTCTCGGCGATTCCCCGACCGTTGGCCTTCTGCTGGCAGAGGTACAGCGCACCGACCTTTATGAAATGGTCGAAGCACCGGAAATCAGCTATGAAGATATGAGTTATCATTTCACCGGAAAGAACCGCAAAATCCGCGTTTACCACGATCCGAATGCGGAGCTGACGCTGAGAGACTTCTTTGCAAAACTGAAACTGAATTATGGAATGTAACAGGGATTATTAGAAAGAATAGCAGCCGGGAATCAGATTTTTCCTCTGATTCCCGGCTGCTATTGTTTTTATAAATTGTTTTATGCTTGTGTTTAAATCTTTTTCATCGCCGCCTCAAACGCACTCTCCGTCATATTCGCCCGAAGGGCGGCATCTTTGATACTCAAAATCCCATCCCGGACAAGGCCAGTAAGGGCGAAGAGAATACCTTCCGTTCGACCTTCTGCTTTGCCTTCCGCCCTGCTGTCCTGCATCATGTCCTCAATCGCTTTGCACATATCAACGTCCTCCGTTTCCTCTGAAAGATCAATGGTTACCTTTGTGACTGCCTGAATTACTCTGGCAGCATTTATTTCTAACGTCATTCTTGTATTATTCCGGATAAAAGAAGAGAGTTTTTCCTTATCATTCGAATACTTAATACAGCCGAGCACTTCCCGCAGACTGGTAGAAAATTTTTCGAGTTCTTCCGGTTCAATTGCAGCTGGATCGATCAGGTGGATTTTGTAATCCTGAATGAAATCCCGCATTTTTTCCAAAGGGAACTCCATCATTTCATGCAGAGAAGTCGCCCCATCCCATGGCTCCGCGCCGAAATGAATCACCAACGTGATCACTGGCCGGAGTTTGTCTGTCTTGTGAAATCCGGAAAGAAATTCCGCACGTGTCGCTGCGTTCTTTTCCTTTGCATTTTCTGCCGCAATATCAGAAACCTGATTTCCATACTGCAGAGCATCATAAATCATATTTCGAACGGGCATGGCATAATGTACCTCTGTCTGATTTTCGATTCCGAGCAGAAGGTAATCGGCATTCTCATCCTCCATAATAACAGCCGCTTTCAGAATGTCCCGGTATTTCTGAACAGTCTCATTTTTAGGCGTATTCCCCTTCACAGTCAACTGTACCAGTTCTGTCGTATCAAGTTCCTGCAGGCGCTCCGGCTGAATTACCTTTTCGCCATTAAAAATCAGGTAATTAAAAGCATCTGCAAATACAGTGTTTTCGCGCATAAACGCTTTTGTTACGGTGTCTTTTTTACTCATGTATTCTGTATCGTAATCCCTTTCTCTTATCCACTCTTCCGGGAATTTTTAAGATACAGCTCATCCTTAAGACCAGTTTTCTTTTGTGTTAACACTATATCACATTTGTAGTACCTTTACCATGTTGTTTTTCTGAAATTTTTATAAAAATTCGTTTTGTTTGCGCCGGTTTCTCCACTATCTGCTCTGGAATATCACCCACCAAATTTCTAATTCGGAATTGTTCAACATAAGCTGTCCGTTGTGCTGTTTGACAATACTGCTCGTAATATAAATCCAAAAAGACGGGGCTGTCGCATTAGTAAATATTTTTGCCGGGCGGCAGCCCTGCTTTATACCCA
>CAVBNJ010000237.1:0-4779 GCA_963596755.1 bacterium | reverse complement strand
GTGTACCGATGCGCGCGTCAATGTGGTTGTGGAGGATCTCTACGCAAAGTATCCCGATATCAATGCGCTTGCGGATGCTACGCCGGAGGAAATTGAAGCGATTGTGCGGCCATGCGGACTTGGAAAGAGCAAGGCGCGCGACATCAACGCCTGCATGCGCATGCTGCGCGACGAATACCACAGCCAGGTGCCGGACGACTTTAATGCGCTCTTAAAACTGCCGGGTGTGGGACGGAAAAGTGCGAATCTGATTATGGGCGATGTTTTTAAAAAGCCTGCTATTGTGACAGATACGCACTGCATCCGCCTCAGCAACCGCATCGGGCTCGTGCATGACTGCAAAGATCCGAAAAAAGTGGAGATGGCACTCTGGAAAATTGTGCCGCCGGAGGAGGGAAGCTCGCTCTGCCACCGGTTTGTGGAGCACGGACGCGAAGTCTGTACCGCGCGGACAACGCCGCACTGTGAACGGTGCGTGCTGGAGGATATCTGCGAGAAGAATGGCGTAGATCAATAATTTAGGCTATAAGAAAGGCTTTTGCACGCCGGACAGATTTTTTCGATTCTGTCCCGGCTGCAGAAGCCTTTTTGTATGTCTCTTCTATTTTTTATACGACCGAAAGAAATCCGTCAGCGCCTGCAGCGTTTTTCCGAGCACCTGCACTTCCTCTTCTCCAAGCT
The DNA here is from genome assembly GCA_963596755.1 of bacterium. Lineage (GTDB taxonomy): Bacteria > Bacillota > Clostridia > Lachnospirales > Lachnospiraceae > Fusicatenibacter. The sequence continues at coordinate 4,098 of CAVBNJ010000237.1, read as the reverse complement.
CGGCCATCACGGCATCCGTCATCTGCTCATGGAATTTCGCGTGATGATGAAATGCCTGCCGGCCCTTTCCGGTCAGATGGATGTAGACGATCCTGCGGTCCTTCTCGCTGCGCTCCCGCTCGGTGTAGCCTTTTTTTACCAGACTGTTCATCGATGTCGTCAGCGAGCCGACGGTGATATCAAGCTTTGCCGCGATCGACGACATGTTTCCGCCCTCCAGGCCGACCGCCTCGATGATATGCATATCATTGTTCGTCAGATCTTTGTAATCCTCGGTGATGATCGCTTCTTCCTCCAGTTTCTGTATCTCGTGAAACAGATGGACCAGTGTCTCATTGATGATTTCTCTGTTATCCACTCCTCTTCCCCTTTCCTAGCCCAGGATCTTCTGCGTATTCTTTTTGATTTTTTCCGAAAGATACGCATACTGGATCAGCTCTTCCTCGGAAAAGCCTGCAAATTTACTCTTCTCGTAATCTTCCTGCGCCTCGTTCAGATCGCTCAGCAGCGGATCGGCAGCCGGAAGGAAACTGATCTGCAGCATTCCTTTTTCTTTCTCTTTTTCCTTATCTGCCGTCTTCTGCACTTTTGCCTCGCCGATGCGGATGATTCCTTTGACAGAAAGTTTTCTAAGCTTTGCCGTCATCACGGACAGCGTCATTCCGGCGAGATCGGCGAGTTCTTTTTTCTCCACACTGTTCCCAAGCGCCAGAACGCCAAGCAGCAGGCGCGCCTCATCGAGGGTAATGCCATTTTTCATCGCTGCAATTTCCAGCGAATGCTCCAGCAGTTTCCGGTCGCGGTACGCCTCCATCAGGATGCCCTCTCCCTCGATCGCCTGACGGGAAACGCCTGCTCTCTCGTCTCCTAATTTCTGCGAGTTCGGCAGAATTCGCGGAGGCACAATCCCATCCTTTGCCGCATCCAGAAAGAACCGGTAGACCTGAGGCCGCATTTTTTCGTACTCATCTTCATCGAGCACCTGCTTGTAGAAATTGTTGTAATATTCAAACACCATGAACTTCATTTTGATCGTTCTGGTGAGGCTGGCACCCTGGCTGACCAGGGAACCTTTTGTCTTTACGTAATAATAGATCGGCGCATGCAGCGCATAAAACCGCGATGCATAACCGATATACTCCAGATTGAACAGGAAATCCTCACACCAGCTCACTTCCGCATCCATGCGCAGATGATGCTGTTCGACCAGATCCCGGCGATACAGTTTGTTCCAGAGCACACCGTAGTAATAATCGGCCGGATTCTGCATCATATGCGCGGCAAACTCTGTGCGGGTGAGCAGTCCGTCCTCGATATCACCTTTCGGGGAAACGCGCTCGCCGATGACACGGTAAAAATCAGAGATTACAAGATCACACTTGTGCTCCTCGGCAGTCAGCACCATGAGTTTTGTCGCATCCGAAGTCAGCCAGTCGTCGCTGTCGACAAACTGCAGATACGTTCCTCTCGCCTGGTCCATCGCCTGATTGCGAGTATCTGAAACACCGCTGTTTTCTTTATGAATCACTTTCACGCGCGGATCTGCGGCGGCATACGCATCACAGATTGCGCCGGTATCGTCCTGGCTTCCGTCGTCTGCCAGAATCAGCTCGAAATCCTCGTATTCCTGTGTCAGAATACTGTCGATACATCGCTTCAGAAATTCACTGGCATTGTAAACCGGAACGATAATACTGACTTTCGGGTCCATTCTTTCTCTCCTTTTTCTCCTGCTGGTCTGTCATTTCTGTCTGTATTGTATCAAAAAAATTCGGGACAAACAATACTGTATAACAGAAAAACAGTCTGCACGGACAACGCATTTTGTGTGCTGTCTGTGCAGACTGTCATATCATTTTTGATTCAATTACATCTGTCCTTTTTTCTTTAATCTTGCGAAGCAGATCAGGAAAAAGCAGATGCCGTATACGGTTGTGATCGGGGTGGACATTCCGACGTAGGTCAGGTTTGTGTTCGGCAGGTGTGAGAAGAACAGTGCCAGCGGAATACGAACCAGGCAGGCGGATGTAATTCCCTGAATCATAACCGGGATACTGATGCCGCGGCCGTTGAAGTATCCGATGCTGCTGAACAGAACGCAGGTAAGAATACACTCCGGTGCGAAGCCGCGCAGGTAAGCGGCACTCTGCTCGATAACGGCCGGGTCGCTCGTGAAGATTCTCGAGATGACACTTCCTCCGAAGAAACCGACGCAGAAGATCACAACTCCGAGAGAACAGCCTGTTGCAATTGCGGTCAGGAAGCCCTTCCATGCGCGGTCTTTCTTTCCTGCTCCCGTGTTCTGTGCGACAAATGCGGATACGGACTGCATCACGGAGGACGGGATCAGCATGATGAACGAGGTCAGCTTCTGTGCCACACCGTATCCGGCGGACGGCATCAGACCCATGCCGTTGATGATCGAGTTGATGACAAGGAAAGAAATCTGTACGGTTGTCTCCTGCAGTGCGATCGGCACGCCGACGTTCAGGACTTTTTTCAGCTCATCGCAGTCGATGCGGCAGTCCTTTTTGCTGAACTCGATCGGCAGATTTCCTTTTCGCAGCACGCCGATGGAGGCAAGAACGGAAATCAGCTGCGCCAGAACGGTTGCAAGTGCGGCTCCCGCAACGTCCATTTTCAGCACGCCGACGAAGAACAGGTCTCCGGCGATGTTTGCCGCACAGGCGATGCCGACGAACAGCAGCGGCAGATTCGCGTTTCCGATTCCGCGGAGCACACTGCTGATGACGTTATATGCGATAATGATCAGAATACCGCCGGAACAGATGCGTAGATAGAGGACGGTTTTGTCGAAGGACTCCGCCGGCACCTGCAGAATGTTGGCGATCGGGCCTGCAAAAAGCTCCAGCAGTACGGTCAGTGCAATACCGAGAGCCGCGAACAGAATGATGGACGTTCCCACGGTTTTTCCGGCTTTGTCCGGCTTTCCCTCGCCGATATGCTGGCCGATCATAACGGTCGAACCCATGGCAAGGCTGGTGATGATAAATGTTACCATCTGCATGAAATTGCTTCCGGTTCCGACGGCGGAAATACTCGACGCATCGCCGAACCAGCCAACCACGAGAAGGTCGACCGCACCGTAAGCCGCCTGCAGAATCAGCGCGCCGAGCACCGGCAGCGCAAAACGGATCAGGGACTGGAAAATCGGTCCCTCTACAAATGAAATTTCTTTTTTATTTTGTTTTGCCATTGTCTTTCACTCCTTTTATTCCTGGCATCGTCTCCTGCATCCGTGCAAGTGCATGGACAAAATCATCGACCACACGATCGTCCACATCCGGCAGACGCTCCGCCCAGTCTCCATGAAAATGCGTGACACGCAGATCCACAAACTCGAGACCGGCTTCGGTCAGTTCCACGTTGGTGACGCGTTTGTCTTTTCCGTCCGGCCGCTTTACGATAAGGCCGCGCTCCTCGAGTTCCTGTATCAGCTTGGTGATGCTCGGCATCGTCGTGTTCATGCGGGTGCTGACATCGCTGACGCGGCAGAAGCCCTGCGCTTTCTGAATCTCATTGACGGCATCCAGCACATGCACCTGCCGCGGCTTCATCCCCTCCGGCAGATCCGGCAGATGCTCCACGAGACGTTTGGCATCGTAACACGCATCCAGGAACTGTTTTAACTTTTCCTGTGTCATAGAAAGTGTTCCTTTCCTGTTGCTTTTTATTTACTTTTAGTAATTACCTTTGGTAAGTATAGCAGAATGTAAAAAAATGTCAAGAGGAAAATCCGGGGTTGAAAAGGATTTTGCTCCTGACATTTTTTAGTTCATTTTATGTGTTTTCTAAAGTTTTCTTATTCCCCGCAGATCCGCACAATCGCCTCCGCAAAGATCACAACGCACTCTTTCAGGCATTCGATTTCTACGAACTCGTCGGCTCCGTGCATGCGGTTATCAACTTCAAGATCCGCACATCCAAACGCAACTCCATTTTTCAGATGATGCACATACGTTCCGCCGCCGATGGCGAATGGTTTGCCTGGTTTTCCGGTGACGTCGGTGTAGCACTGCAGCAAGGTCTGAACAAACGGGCTGTCGGCTGGGACGTGGTGCGGTGGGAACATAGCGC